>JANOQL010000349.1:0-3581 GCA_031414835.1 Sphingomonadales bacterium
TTGCCCTTTGCGCTGATGCCGTCAGCGATAAGATACTCGCCCGCCGCAATCGCATCGTCGAACACATTTTGCTTGCGCGCGAGCCGCCCGGCATCGTGCCAGGCTTTGCCATACTCGCCGCCGCCGCGAAGGTTCGCGATCGCGAGCACGCCGCCCTGTTCGAGCCATGCCAGCCGTGCCGCGCTGAACCCCGGGGTCATCGAAATGTTGAACCCGCCATAGCCGTAGAGAAGGGCAGGGGCCGGGCCCTTGCCGATCCTGTCCTTTCGCTGGACGATGAACATGGGAACTTTGGTGCCATCCTTCGATGGGTAAAACTTCTGCGTCGTCACATAATCCTGAGGATCGAATGCGACCTTGGGCTTGAAGAACGGCACCGATTGCCCGGTCGCGGTGTCGAGCCGGTAAATTCCCGGCGGTGTTGCAAAGCTCGAAAAGCTGAAGAAGGTCTCGGGATCGCCGCCCTTGCCGCCAAAGCCTGCGGCGGTCCCGATATCGGGAAGGCGGATCGGCCCGATGAGCGTGCCATCCAGCTCGCGCAGCTGCGCTTCGGATTTGGCATCGCCCAAATACGCGAGGATCATCCGGCTGCCTATTTGCGACGCACCGATCAGCGTATCGTCGCTCTCTGCAACAATCTCGCGTGGTTTGGCATTGGCGCGGCTGGCGTCGAGCGTGACAAGCCGACCGCGCGGCGCATCTTTGTCGGTCCGGAAATAGAAAGTCTTGCCGACCGAGCCTGCCAGCTGCCAGTCATGATCGAGCCCTGAGACGAGCGCGCGCGGACGGATCGGCTTGCCGTCGAGCTTGGCAACATTCAGCTCATACCGGTCATCTGTGCCCTGAGCCGATGTGATCAGCAGCCATTGCCCGTCATCGGTGACTTGCGCGCTATGGCCGAGCTTGGGCCGATCAGGCGTGGCGTAAATTTTCTTGTCCGCCGATTGCGGCGTGCCGATCGCGTGAAAATACACCGCCTGGTCGAGGTTTGCCGACTGAAACTTGTTTTCGGTATCAGGTTCAGGAAACCGCGAATAGAAAAAGCCGCTGCCATCGGGCGTCCATGCCAGCCCTGAAAACTTGACCCACTCAACCCTGTCATCGAGCAGCTTGCCGGTCGCAACGTCGATCACGCGCAGAGTGCGCCAGTCGGTGCCGCCATCCTGGACGGCGTAGAGCAGAAACCGGCCATCGTCCGACGGCTGCCATTCGGCGAGTGCTGTCGCGCCATCTTTGGCCCACGGATTGGGATCGATCAGGATGCGATCCTTGCCGCTCAAACCGTCGCGGGCATAAAGGACAGACTGATTTTGCAGGCCGTTATTCTTGGTGAAGAAATATCTGTTGCCGCCCTTGCGCGGCACGCCTGAGCGTTCGAAGTTGAACAGCTCGCGCATCCGCGCCGTGAAGATGTCGCGGCCGGGCAGCGTATCGAGATAGGTCTCGGTCACATCGTTCTGCGCCGTCACCCAATCGCGCACCTCCTTGTCATTGCGGACATCGTTTTCGAGCCAGCGAAACGGATCGCGCACCGGATCGCCAAACTGTGTCTCGACGATGTCGGCCGCGCGGCTATGCGGATAGGCTGGCTTGGGACGTTCGGGAGGTGAGTTGGCAGGCATGGGTTCGGCGGCTCCGGACAGGGTCGTCATCGAGGCCGCGATCAGGGCAGCAAGCAGACGGCGCATAACGCTCCTTTCGATTTGCGTCGCCCAATAGGGTGGGTTGGCCGCGGCCGCAATCGGATGAGTTGAAGCGTGGCCGCGACAAGAATGTTGCACTGCACAAGATTTCGCTTGAAATTGTCTTCAGACCTCATTATTGTGCACTGCAACATAAACGCAACTGAAGAGGCCAGCATGGCTGTTTCGAAAACCAAGAGTGCAAAGCCGGTGCGCAAAACGAGCCCGGCGCGCGTGACGAAGATGGTGAAGGCTGCTCCAGCTGTTGCGGCCAAACCAGCAGCGGTCGTGGCACCAGTCTCAGCTGTAAAGCTCGGCACCGTGCCCAAGGCGGGTGTTGCAAAGGTTCAGGCGGCAAAGGCTCAAACCGGTCCTGCCCCCGTTTCGGTGCGCGTTGCACCTCCTGCTGCGGAGGTTGCCCCAAAGGCGGCCGCCGCACCGACTATTACCCCGATTGTAACCCCGGTGGCTGTTGCTGCCGAACCAAAGAAGGATATTATCATGACTGACACCGTTAAAAAGATCGAAGACACCATCAAGACCACAGCCGCGCAGACGAGCGAAAAGGCCACCGAAATGTTTAGCGACATGCAGGGCCGCGCCAAGGTTGCGTTCGAAAAGTCAGGCGACATGATGAAGGACGTTGTCGAGTTTCATAAGGCAAACCTGGAAGCCGTCGTTGAATCGGGCAAGCTCGCCGCCAAGGGTTCGCAGACCGCGATGCAGAACGCCGTCGATTACGGAAAGAAGAACTGGGAAACCACGACCGCACACGTCAAAGCTGTCTCGGGCGTCCGCGCTCCTGCCGATTTTGTGAAGGCGCAGAGCGAATTCGCCCGTGGCCAGTTCGACAGCATGGTTGCCGAATTCACCAAGTCGAGCGAATTCACGATGAAGATGATGGGCGAAGTCATGCAGCCAATCCAGAATCGTGCCGCAGCCGTCGCCGAGCAGATGAAGACCCGCATGGCCGCGTAAGCGCCTGCTTCACATGCTACGAATTGGGCCGCTCCAGGAGACTGGGGCGGCCTTTTTCGTTTGTGGCAATGTGTTTGTGCTCAAAATCCGCTCATCTCGTGCGAAGTCGAGAGATCGCATCGAGCGCAGCCGAGATGTTTTTGGTGTGTGAAAATGGGTCGTGGCTTTGCTCGAACCTGTGTCTCGACTTCGCTCGACATGAGCGGATTTGGGACTTAAATTACGTCAGCTTCAGTCCCCCTTCACCAAAACCCCGCCTTTGATCACCACATCGACATCCTCAAGCGCGCGAACATCGGTCAGCGGGTCGCCATCAACGGCGATCATATCGGCATAGCGCCCGACTGCGATGGCCCCCACATCCTTCTCGCGCCCAAGCGCCTCCGCGGCATTTCGCGTCGCGGCCTGGATCGCCTGCATCGGCGTCATACCGTATTGCACCATCGTCTTGAACTGTCCGCCGACGCTGCCGTGCGGCATCACCCCTGCGTCGCTGCCGAACACCATCCGCACCCCGGCATTTTGCGCTTTGCGGAAATTATCGCGCTGGATCTGCGCGACTTCGCGATCCTTGCGCAGGTTGTCCTCCAGCACGCCGTTCTTCTTGCCTTCGGCCTGCGTGTAATCGGTGTTGTAAATGTCCATCGAAAACCACACCGGCTGTTTGCGGGCGACCGCGAGCTTGATACCCTCAGCGTCGACAAGGCTGGCATGCTCGATCGTATCGATGCCTGCCTTGATCGCGGCCTTGATGCCATCGGCGCCGTGCGCATGAGCGGCGACGCGCAGCCCCCATTGGTGCGCTTCATCGGCAATCGCGCGGAGTTCGGGTTCGGAGAGCTGCTGTTGCCCCGGCTCGGTGTTGCGACTGAACACGCCGCCGGTGGCGCAGACCTTGATCACTTGCGCACCATATTTGCG
>JANOQL010000350.1:0-7251 GCA_031414835.1 Sphingomonadales bacterium
ATATCCTGCGGATAACTACCATGTCTTGGCATCACACTCTCCTTGCGTGTTTGTTGGTCCGGACAGTGTCCGGACAGAAGAGCGACCCACTGGGGGTAAACGATGCACCAAGTTCTGGCGTGAGAAGATGCGATCCCGGCATCGATTCCCGATGTAGAAAGGATACGCGCTTGCGCCGGTATTTGCTATGCGAACAAGCACATCAGCCGACAGTCTAACGTGACTGCTACACCCACTGTCGCATCATCATGAAGACCGTGTAAGTTAACTTACACTTTACTTCATTCGTGTGACAAATATCTAACTGTCTTTTAACGTCCGGTCACCCCTCCCGATAATCGCCGAACGCCCCATCTCGGCCCGATAGCGCCTTTGTGACCCCGCCTTCGCGCATTTCGGCCATGAAGGCGCGGCTCGCTTTGGTGTGCCAGCCGAGTCCGTGGAGATCGGTGCCTGTTTTGAGGCCCGCGCGCATTCCCATCACTTCCATCTGGCGGTGGACGGCGCGCTTGTTGAGCTGGGCGAGTTCGGGATCGACCTTCGCAATGCGTGTCGCGATGCTGAGCACCTCCGCGTCAAGATCAGTCGCATCGAACGCCCGATTGGCAAAGCCGAGCCGCACGGCTTCATCGCCCGACATCGCGTCGCCAGTCAGCATCGCCTCCATCGCGGCGCGCATCCCCATCAGCCAGACGTGATAATGATTATCGGGCGGCGCCATCGTCCGCACCGCCGGATATCCGATCTTGGCATCATGCGCGACGTAAACGAGATCGCATCCCACCGCGAGTTCGGACCCTCCCGCGAGGCACCAGCCATGGACCTGCGCAATGATCGGTTTGGCCATGTCCCACATTCTGAAACAGCCATCGACGACGTGGCGCGCCCATTGCGACTGATTGGCGGCAGTATGCCACGGCAGATCGCCAAGGCTGGCGAGGTCATAGCCTGACGAGAAACAGCTCCCTGCCCCGCGAAGCACGATGACGCGGACGGCCTCATCCTTGTCAGCGGCTTCGAGTGCAGCGAAGATTTCCGCACGGAGCGCGTTCGACAATGCATTGCGCTTTGCATGACGGTTGAGCGTCAAACGGCGGACGTGGGGGGCAGGATCGTCGGTCAGCAGGATGGGGTCGTCGGTCATATCGCTCTCCTTTAGCGCCAGCATCACCATGCGGCTATCGACGGCAACTGGCGAGAATGGCATATTCATCAATCCTCCCCAACTCGTTGGGGAGGTGGCGCGGCGTAGCCGTGACGGAGGGGTATTGCGTCCGAAAACCCCTCCGTCAGTCGTCTGCGCGACTGCCACCTCCCCATCAAGATGGGGAGGATTAAGACTGTCGCGTCTTGTGCAAATCGCACACCTCCGCCAATGCCCCGCGCCATGACCACACCCGCAATCGTTCACATGATCGCCGCAGCACGGCCCAATTTCATGAAGGTGGCGCCGCTGTGGCACGCGCTGTCCGCTGCGCCCGATTTCACGCCGGTGCTGATCCACACCGGGCAGCATTACGATCCCAACATGTCCGATGCGATCTTCGCCGATCTGCGGCTCCCAGCGCCCGATCATCATCTGGGTGTCGGATCGGGCAGCCATGCCGAACAGACCGGCAATGTGATGATCGCCTATGAAAAAATCGCGATGACGCAGCGCCCCGACTGGCTGGTGGTGGTCGGCGATGTCAATCCAACAGCGGCGTGCGCGATGGTTGCGGCCAAGCTTCACATCGCTTGCGTCCATTTGGAAGCCGGTCTGCGCAGTGGCGACAGGCGGATGCCCGAAGAGATCAACCGGCTCGTCACCGATGCCATCGCTGATGTGCTCTGGACGCCGTCACCCGACGGCGATGCCAATCTGATTGCCGAAGGCGTGCCGCCTGCCCGCATCTGTCGCGTCGGGAACATCATGCTCGACAGTTTCGAAATGGTCCGCGCGCAGATCGAGGCGGCAAACGTGCCCGGCGAGCTGGGGCTGACACCTGGCGGCTATGGCGTTGTGACGCTCCACCGCCCGAGCAATGTCGATGAAGATGGCCCCTTAAGCGAACTGGTCGATGCGCTGATCGCGGTGCAGGCGCGGTTGCCGCTCGTCTGGCCGGTCCATCCGCGTTCGGCAAAGCGGCTGGCCGAAACCGGCTTCGATGCCAAATTGAAGGCGGCAGGCGTGCTGCTGATCGAGCCTGAGCCCTACATCCGTTTCATGAGCCTTGTTGCCAATGCAGCCGCCGCGATCACCGATTCGGGCGGCATTCAGGAAGAAACCACCTATCTCGGCATCCCGTGCCTGACGCTGCGCGAAAATACCGAGCGCCCGATCACGATTTCCGAAGGCACCAACCAGCTTTCGACTGCCGCGACGGTGCTGGCCGATCTCGAAACCGCATTGGCCCGGCCCAAATCGCAACGGCCACGGCCCGAGTTCTGGGACGGTCAGACGGCAGCGCGCTGCGTCGCCGATTTGCGGGCGCGGAGTTAATGCAGTTTTTCCCGTCATTACGAGGAGCGCAGCGACGCGGCAACCTAGGGGCCAACGCCGCACAGTCTGGATTGCCACGCTTCGCTCGCAATGACGATGCAGTGGGTGATTAGCGCCCGGACAAACCCCAAACTTCGCGGTTGTGGTGGATGTGCTGCCCCTCCCCGGTCACGCCGCATAGCGCAGCGATTGCCTTGGCAACATCGTCAGCTGACACCGAGCGATAATGGTCGAGGCTGCGCGGGGTGAGGAGATCGGTCAGCGGGCTTGCCGCGATCATCATGCTTTCGAAGCTGCGCGCCGGGCCGCCGCGATTGCCGCGCAGCAGGCCGGGGCGGATCACATCGAGCCGTTCGAACCCTGTGGCGCGCAAGCCAGCTTCGGCTTCGCCTTTTGTCTTGAGATAGAAGTTCGAGGCCGTTTCATCGGCGCCGACCGATGAAACCGTAATGCACTGCCGCGCACCGCATTGCTTTGCTGCCATGCCGAATGCGAGCACGGCATCGCGATCGATTGCCGCAAATGCCGCTTTGCTGCCTGCAATCTTCTGCGTCGTGCCCAGCGTCGAAATCGCGATGTCAAAGCTTTGCCCCACCATGAGCGCAGGCCATTCGTTCGCCTCGCCGATCAGCTGGCGATCATGGCCATGCACGCTGCGGCGGCCGATGAGCGTCACATCATGCCCCGCCAGTTTGGGCAACAGCAGCCCGCCAATCAGCCCGGTTGCGCCTGCAAGAATAATCTTCATGTGAGCAGTCTTCGCCGCCAAGCCCCGCAATTGCAATGCGAGGCAGATCGGCTAGCGATGTGCCAAGGGAGAATTCCATGTTCATCGGCCATTACGCGCCAGCCTTGATTGCTGCTGCACATCCAAAGGCACCACGGCTTGGCACATTGTTTGTCGCGGCCCAGCTTGTCGATTTTGCGTTTTTCACGCTGCTTTTGACGGGCACCGAAAAGATGCGGCTGACCTTGGGAACAACGGTGATGAACCCGATGGATTTATACTACATGCCCTACACTCATAGCCTGCTGGGCGCTTGTGTCTGGGCGGCAGGCTTTGCCGTGCTGATCCGGTTCTGGCTCAAAAGCTGGACTCCGGCGCTGATTGCAGGCGGCGTGGTGGTGTCTCACTGGTTTGTCGATCTGCTGGTTCACGCCAACGATCTGACGCTGTTCGGTTCGCCCCCTAAGCTGGGTTTTGGTTTGTGGAACCACCCGATGATCGAAATGCCGCTCGAACTGGGCATCACCTTCGGCGCGCTGTGGTATTATACGGCCAAACGACCAGCCGTCCGAACAACGACTGCGGTCCCGGCGCTGGTGCTGTTTCTGTTTGTGGTGCAACTGTTCGACTGGTTCGGCCCCAAGCCCACGCAAGTCGATGCCATGATTTCGATCATGGGGCTGGCGTCGTACACCGTGGCCGCATTGCTTGCGGTGTGGGTCGGGCAAAACCGGGCGCGCGGATTGAATTGACGCTGTTTAGCCGACCAGTCTCAACTGCGTCTTTTCGATCAGACGGGACCGCAGCACAAACACCTTTGTAAGCCCGATGCCTTTGAGTTCGATTGAATCGCCGGGCTCGACGTCAAAGCGTTCGTGCAGCCGTTTGTAGACCGATTCTGAAATGAGGATGCCGCCGCGCGGAGCGTTACTTTCCAACCGGCTGGCCAGATTGACCGATTCGCCCCAGCAATCGAACGCGGGCCTGCGCCGCCCGATCACGCCTGCGACGACCGGACCGACGTGAAGTCCGATCCGCACATCGATTTCATATCCGGTTTCGCGCTGGATGCGATGTACCGCAGCCAGAACCGCGATGGCGAAATCGGCGGCATCTTCGACATGATCGCGGCTGACCGCACGGCTGATCCCTGAAATCGCCATATAGGCATCGCCGATCGTCTTGATCCGGTCGATCCCAAAACGCTCGGCTTCCTTGTCGAATGCCGAAAACAGTTTGGCGAGCACTTTGACCAGATCGCTCGGGCTCAGTTTCCGGGCAAGTTCGGTGAACCCTGCCAGATCGGCGAACACGATCGTCACTTCGCCCAGCGATTCGGCGATATCGCTTTCGCCCGACTGGATGCGCTGAACGATGTCGCGCGGCAGGATCGAAAACAGCAATTCATCGACGCGCGCGCGCGCTGATTCGAGCTCGCGGTCGGTCTTGAATTGCAGCCGCGCGCCGCGTTCGCGGAAATAGGCCGAAAGCGATCCGAAAGACAGCCCACACATCATCACCATGATGTTGACCAGAAACCAACCAGGCCTCGCATTATCGGCATAGAGATGCCCGACGATCCCGGAAAACAGCACGAACATCGTCACGAAGATCAGCATCTTTGAACGAAACGGAAATGCCGATGCCGTGCCGACAAACATCAGTAGAAACGCGACGGCAGCATAGTTATATCCGCCGTCGAGAATCGTATAGATGATTGCCAGACCCAACTGCCCCAAAATGCAGCTGACCAAGATAAGAATTTCGACGTGTTTCCGCCCCCATGCCGTGAACAGCGATAATGCCGTGACCACAAGGATCGGCGTGAAAATGAAGCCCCTGAGCAAGTGCGTCGTTGGACTGTTGACGGGATCGATCAGATCGTCCCACATGAAAAACAAATAGTAAAAAAACGAACCGAGGATCAAAAACCCCTGCGCGAACGGAATCCAGCCGCGCACATGGCGCTCGACGAAATCGGCTTCGTCAGCCGGATCAGCGAACGTCAGATTCCACTTGACCAGCTGGTTGCGCAGCACAGACAAAAGCATCTCCCCGCGACGTGTCGCGATGTTGGCGTGCCATAGACAGTGTTCGAAGCGCACGCACCCCCTGATTTCCGCTACAAATTTGGTATTGGCAAGGGTTTCACGCTTCTCATGCCGTAAAAGCGAACACCGACAGTGATCGCGCGCACTCGGCTTCCCAGTTTGCACACTTCGCCCTAAGGGCTGCGCCATGCATTTTCTCGATCAGGCCAAGGTGTTTCTGAAATCCGGCGATGGCGGCCAAGGGGCCGTCAGTTTTCGCCGCGAAAAGTTCGTCGAATATGGCGGGCCCGACGGCGGCAATGGCGGCAAAGGCGGTGATATCATCTTCGAAGCCGTCGAAGGCCTCAATACGCTCATCGATTTTCGGTATACCCAGCATTTGCGGGCGCCGCGCGGCAATGGTGGCGCAGGACGCAACCGGACAGGCGCAGGCGGAGACGATCTGATCATCAAGGTGCCGATCGGCACACAGATTATTTCGGACGACAAAGAACATGTCCTTGCCGATTTCACCAAGGCTGGCGAACGCCGCGTGTTCCTGAAGGGTGGCGATGGCGGGCGCGGCAATGCGAGCTACAAGACCTCGACCAATCGCGCACCGCGCCAGCACGGCACTGGCTGGCCAGGAGAAGAAATGTATGTCTGGCTGCGGCTCAAATTGCTTGCCGATGCCGGGCTGCTCGGCCTGCCCAATGCGGGCAAATCGACCTTCATCAACGCGGTGACCAACGCCAATGCCAAGGTCGGGGCATATGCTTTCACGACGACGCGCCCGCAGCTTGGTGTCGCCGAATATAAGGGCCGTGAATTCGTGATCGCCGATATCCCTGGCCTGATTGAGGGGGCTGCCGACGGCGCGGGGATCGGTGACCGGTTTCTGGGGCATATCGAACGCTGCCGGGTGCTGCTCCACCTCGTCGATGTCACAGGAGACGATCCGTTGAAGGCGTGGCGGACGGTGCGCCGCGAAATCACCAACTACGACGCAGGCCTCGAACAGAAAACCGAAGTCATCGCGCTCAACAAGATCGATGCGGTAACCCCTGCCGAAGCCAAAGCGCAGCGCGACCGGCTGAAACGCGCATCGGGCCACGAAGTGTTGATGATCTCAGGCGCGGGCGGCGACGGCGTCGATGTAGCGCTCGCCCGCCTCGCCCGCGCGGTGCTCGGCGATATCGCCGATATGGAAGGCGCGCCAGAGCCTGAAGTGGCATGGTCGCCGATCTGATGCCGACCGATATCGAGATTGCGCGCGCGGCGACGCTGCTGCCGATCACCGAGATTGCTGCGAAAGCTGGCATCCCAGCCGATGCCGTCGAGCCCTATGGCCGCCACAAGGCCAAGCTCGATCTGGCCGCGATTCCGCCATCGGGTCGCACGGGCAAGCTGATCCTTGTTACCGCGATCAATCCGACACCTGCGGGCGAAGGCAAGACGACGACATCTGTGGGCCTTGCCGATGCGCTTAGCCTGACGGGGCGGAAGACGATGCTTGCCTTGCGCGAGCCATCGCTCGGCCCGTGTTTCGGCACCAAGGGCGGCGCGACGGGGGGTGGCCATGCGCAGGTCGTGCCGATGGCGGACATCAACCTGCATTTTACAGGCGATTTCCACGCGATCACTTCGGCGCACAATCTGCTCGCCGCACTGATCGACAATCATCTCTACTGGGGCAATGCGCTCGATATCGATGTGCGCCGGATCGTGTGGCGGCGCGTGATGGACATGAACGACCGCGCGTTGCGCGATGTGGCGCAGTCGCTCGGCGGGGTGAAGAACGGATTTCCGCGCGAAAGCGGCTTCGACATCACCGTCGCGTCCGAAGTCATGGCGATCCTGTGTCTTGCGGCCGATCTTGAAGACCTGGAAGCGCGGCTGGGGCGGATCGTGATCGGATACGCGCGCGACAGGCGGCCCGTCACCGCGCGCGATCTCAAGGCCGATGGCGCGATGGCGGTGCTGCTGGGCGATGCGATCCGGCCCAATCTGGT
>JANOQL010000351.1:0-12858 GCA_031414835.1 Sphingomonadales bacterium
GCGCGGACGTCAGACCTTGATACGGCCAATTGCCAGTTCTTCATCTGCTTCGACAATGCCCGTTTCCTCGACAAGCAATATACAGTTTGGGGCGAAGTGACCGGCGGCATGGAACATGTCGACGCGCTGCCCAAAGGTGAGCCACCAACAAGCCCTGGCAAGATCGTCAAAGCGACGATTTCCTAGGCGTAAGCTGGACGAGCCAGTCGTGGAAAATCCGCACTGGCTCAGATCGCAGCATTCTCGGCTTGCACACGAACCAGTAGCTATAGGGGCTTTCGACATCGACGTCGAAAATCCGAACGAGACGCTCGTCATGCGCATCTTGCAGATGGCTCTGGTGCATAAACGCAATGCCTAGGCCCTGAGCGGCGGCTTCAAGCATCAACTGGCCCGAATCGAAATGGTCGATTGCCGCAGGCTCAAGGTCTGGCCGCCCAAGTGCTCTGCGCCATGCTTCGAATGTTTCGGGCATGTCACGGTGGATTAACACTGTCATTTCAGACATCTGGTCGATGTCGATGATGGCGTGCGGACCTTGCAACAAACGACGGGCGCCAATCGCGTAGACGATGTTGCGGTCCAACCTGCGGGCATAAAGCGCGGGATCAATCTCGCGCGCCAACGCAATTGCAGCATCGAGTCCTTCGCCGAGCCGCGCCACACTGTGCGCTGCGGTATCAACGTCGATGTGCAATGCGGGATGCGATTCGCGCAGTTGCGGAAGAAACGGGATCAGTCGTTGCGCCGCAAAAAGCGGCATCACACCCAATCGCAATCGCAATACCGAGTTTGGGCTTGTGATTGTTTCGATGGCATCGGTGAGCGAATCGAGGATCGGTGCGACGATCTGCATCAGCTTCTCGCCGTCTGCATTGAGGACGATGGCTTGATGCCGCCGCTCAAACAAGGTTCTCCCGAGGAATCGTTCAAGTGCCTGGATGCGCCGGCTGAGCGCAGGCGATGAAAGCGCCAGTTCTTCGGCTCCAGCCTTCACAGAGCCTGAGCGGGCAACATGGACGAAGGCCTCGACCCCGGACAATGATGGCAAGCGGCGCATTTCAACTCCCTATGTGACACCATGCCAATCGATTGCAGATTTTGCAATTACAATGAAGCATTTCGCACTTGCACAAGATTATGGTGCACTGCACATAGAGCGGGCCTTTCAGGCATCCTCTCCTATTAAACTTTTCGAGGCCGTCCTTTCGTGGGGCGGCCTTCTTTTTTGTCTCTCGCAAAATTTCATGTCCGCCCTTATCTCAGGTCATCGCTGGGAAGGGCAAACACGAATGACTGATGCAACCAAGCCAGCCGCGCGCGTCCAGGTCGCTAACGCAAGGCCCGAAGACAGCGGACAGGGGTTTGCGCGACTTTCCCGGCAGACATTCGCCGCTTTGGGGCTTATCGAAGGCGATACAATCGAGATCGAGGGTAAGCGCAAGACGCCGGCGCGGGCCATCGCGCCATATGCCGAAGACGAAGGCCTAGACCTTGTCCGGCTCGATGGCCTCCAGCGGATCAACGCGCAAATCGGCGCTGGCGAACATGTTCACATCCGCAAGACCGAATCGAAACCCGCCATGCGGATTGTCTTCGCACCTGCGCAACAAAACCTTCGCCTTCATGGCACTGGTAATGCGTTGAAGCGCAATTTCCAAGGCCGACCAATGGCAGCTGGAGATATTGTCGCGACTGCCGGCCAGCAGCAAGTCGATCGCGCTGACCTGCCCCCGCAACTCCGCCAAATGCTGGCAGCACCAGCATATGCATTGCAGGAAATTCGTCTGTCGGTCGTTGAAACTGTTCCGAAGGGGGTCGTGCATATCGATGCGTCGACCGAGGTCGAGCTGCTTTCCGAGTTCACCGAAGTCAAAGACGCTCGCCGTGCCGACGTGACCTATGATGATATTGGTGGGATGGGCGATACGATCGACCAGCTCCGCGAAATGATCGAGCTACCGCTTCGTTACCCCGAATTGTTTGAGCGGCTCGGCGTCGATCCTCCCAAAGGCGTTTTGCTTCACGGGCCGCCAGGGACGGGCAAAACGCGACTTGCGCGTGCGGTTGCGAATGAAAGCTCGGCTGAATTCTTCCTGATCAACGGCCCCGAGATTATGGGATCGGGTTATGGTGAGAGTGAAAAGAAACTCCGCGATGTATTCGAGCGGGCGACGAAAGCCGCTCCGAGCATTGTGTTTATCGACGAGATCGATTCGATCGCGCCCAAACGCAGCAATGTGACAGGAGAGGCAGAAAAGCGGCTCGTTGCGCAATTGCTAACGCTGATGGACGGTCTTGAATCGCGAGCAAACCTGGTCGTAATTGCCGCCACAAACCGTCCCGACGCGATCGACGAAGCCCTTCGAAGGCCAGGGCGTTTTGATCGTGAGATCGTCATTGGCGTACCCGATGAGCGCGGACGTCGTGAAGTGCTGGCCATCCACACGCGCGGAATGCCCCTTGCCGAAGGTGTCGATCTCCACGAACTGGCGCGTACGACTTACGGGTTTGTTGGGGCCGATCTGGCGGCTCTTACCCGCGAAGCCGCGATCGAGGCGGTTCGCCGGATCATGCCGCTGCTTGACCTCAACACATCGACGATTCCACCCGAGGTGCTCGACGCGCTGTCGGTAACCCGGGACGATTTTCTTGCAGCGATCAAGCGCGTCCAGCCATCTGCAATGCGCGAAGTGATGGTGCAGGTGCCGAATGTCCGCTGGTCCGATATTGGTGGCGTCAGTGACGCGCAAACAAGGCTGCGCGAGGGCGTCGAATTGCCACTTAAAAACCCTGAGGCGTTCCGCCGACTGGGCATCCGACCTGCCAAGGGTTTTTTGCTCTATGGGCCGCCTGGAACGGGAAAAACGCTGCTGGCCAAGGCCGTCGCGCGCGAAGCCGAAGCCAATTTCATATCGACGCGATCATCCGATCTCCTGTCCAAATGGTATGGCGAAAGCGAACAGCAGATCAGCCGGTTGTTCGCGCGTGCCCGGCAAGTTGCACCCTGCGTCATCTTCATCGACGAAATGGACAGCCTTGTTCCCGCGCGCGGCGGCGGAATGGGCGAACCTCAGGTCACCGAGCGTGTGGTCAACACCATCCTTGCTGAAATGGACGGGATCGAGGATTTGCAATCGGTCGTCGTGATCGGGGCGACGAATCGCCCGACGCTAATCGACCCTGCGCTCATGCGTCCCGGACGCCTAGATGAACTGATTTATGTGCCTGTGCCCGATAAGGCTGGACGCGAACACATCCTCAAAATCCATACCAAAGCGATGCCGCTCGCAAAGAATGTCGATCTCGGCGATCTCGCTGCGCGCACCGACAAATTCACCGGCGCCGATCTTGAAGATCTGACGCGGCGCGCGGGGCTTTGCGCGTTACGCGATTCAATAAAGGCCACCAAAGTGACTGCCGCCCACTTCGAGACGGCACTCAAGGATACACGTGCCTCGGTGACGCCAGAGATGGAACGCGAATATGATCAGATTCGCGCGAAGCTGAAAACCGATGCGTTCAAGCCGCTTTCGATCGGATTTATCAGTGAGGGGATGATTGCCCCGCGGGGTCAGAAGAGCTGATGCGGGTCAAAACAAATGGGATCATTGCGAGCATGACTATGGCGGCCACCAGATACGGCAATGGACCCCACAGAGAATAAAGTCCGACCCCGATTGTCGGACCCAGAATGAATGACGCGCCGTTGACCGATGTCACCCGCCCGGCGACCAGTCCCTGCAGGCGGCGGCTGACCGCAAACGACGATCCTGCAGTGAACGCTGGCCGGGTGAAGCCGAAACCTGCTGAAGCAAGCGCGTATGTGGTCGCAATCGAATAGAGATTGGTCGCAAAGGCGTTCGCAAACAGCCCGATGGCCGAAATCCCGATCCCAACCAGCAACATCGTTCGCGGTTTCAGATTGAGCATTGGGATGATGCCCCATTGCACCAGCAATGCCGCCCCAGCGCCTGCCATCAACACCAGCCCGATCGATTGCTGCGTGGCGATCTCAGTGACCGCAAGGTTTAGACGATCGATCACGAGAAAGCCCATCGCCGATCCCGTCATGGCCTGGGCATGGCCCATGACCAGCCCGGACAGCATCCAGGGCCAAATGCGCGGATCGCGCATGGTAAGATTGTCGCTGACAGGTTCGGCCTCTGCCGCTGTGACATTGGCCCCGGCGGGCGCACCGCCGATAGAGGGATAACTGAAATTGGCGCCCTTGCCCCCGACCCCAGGACGATCTTCCGAGAGGTATCGGGATATCAGGATCAGAACGATGGCGCCGATAAGGGCAAACGCAAATGGCGGCCCGGCAAGGCCAACGACCGGCAACACAAGCCAAGGGGCCAGCCCAAGACCGAGCAGCGTTCCCAAACCGAACGCCGAACTGAGCAATGACAACGCCTTGGTTCGTTCTTCAATCGGCGTTTGCAGCACGATGATCGCTTGTGCTGCTGGTGGAGCGGCAGACCCGAAGGTGCCAAAGATCATTCGCGAAACGACAACACCCAAAACAGCGACAATCGGCGTGACCCACCCTGCGATGCCTGCGTAGAGCAGAACCCCGACGAGCAATGTCGAGATCGTGAACCCTGCGCTTCCGAGCAGCACCATTTTCCGGCGCCCCTGACGGTCGGACCGCTTTGCCCAATACGGAGCGGAAAATACCCAGAGCAGCGCGGAGACAGAGAAAATCGTGGCAATCACGCTGTCGGGAACTTGCAACGTCCGCCCGATCGCCGGGAGTACGGATTGCAAAGCGGTATTGCCCGCCCCCGTAATCAACATGACCATGAACAATATGGCAAAATCGCGATTACGCGCGCGCGTGTCAGCCATGTTTTTTCCAGTCATAGCATCTGGAAATGTGTGCAACGTCTAACTGATAATGATCATACCAGACACTGCGACCACGGTCCCGAATGATCGAGTGTTCAGGGTGGTGGCGCCAGGCGCGCGCGCTTTCTTCATCATCCCAATAGCTGACCGTGATGCCATACCCATCATCGCCGCGCGCCGAAATCATCCCGGCATATCCTGGCTGAACAGCCGCCAAGGCCTCCATATCAGACGACGCTTCACGATACCCTGCACTATCGGCAGTTGTGCGCTGCGATGCGAAAATCACCACAATCTGTCCAGACCGAGTCGAAGCCATCGCCAGACCGATACGCAGACGCGGCGGGACTGCAAGGAACCCGCCGCGTTTTGAGCAATTTTCCTTGCGACGCACGCTCGTCGCTGCGATTGGACTCCACATGACAAAAGCGAGTTTCTTATGACACACCCTGCGGCAAAAGCCGTTTCAGCCGCCAGCCAAAAGCCGCCGCGGCCTTGGCTTATGTTCTTCAAGGGCTTTCTCGCCAACCCAGTCATGGTGGGATCGGTGATCCCATCCTCGCCTTCACTCATTCGCAGGATGCTCGCTCCTGTCGACTGGAAATCGGTAAAGTTGTTCGTGGAATATGGTCCGGGTGTCGGCACGTTTAGCCAAGACATTCTCGATCGGCTTGCGCCTGATGCGACTTACATCGCGATCGACACCAATCCAGAGTTCATCGATTATCTTTCGCATCATTTTGTCGATCAACGGTTCCGCCTAATCCTCGGGTCGGCTGCCGATGTCGAACAGATTGTGAATGACAGTGGCTTTGCGCACGCTGACTATGTGCTTTCAGGCTTGCCGTTTTCGACTCTGCCGAGCGGCGTCGGTCCGGCGATAGCCAAAGCAACGTTCCAGACGCTTCGGCCCGGCGGTGCGTTTCTGGTGTATCAGTTTCGGGCCAAAGCGCGCGATTATCTCATACCCTATGCCAAACGCATCGATCAGGCTGTGGAATATTGGAATATTCCGCCCTGCTGGCTGTTCTGGGCTTGGAAAGACTGACGATTATTCAGCGTTGCGATTGAGACCGCTTGCCAGCCGGTAATCGAGTGCCGTGATAATCAGGAAAGCCATCAACCGCTTGAATCGGGTTATCAGATTGGTGCGGGATTTGAATAGCTTTGAGGTAATCTGCTCTGAATGCACCAGATGCTGCTCGATAACTTCGCGCATTCTATCCGCCAACGCTCCATCGTCGATCCTCAGCATGAGTTCGGTGTTGAGATACAGGCTGCGCATATCGAAATTTGCCGATCCTGCATAAACTGCGGTATCGGTGATCGTAAGCTTCACGTGCAGTCTGGTCGCGAGATACTCATAAATGAAGCCCCCACGCTTCAGCAACCTAGGGTAACAATAGCGCGCGGCTGCGATCGTCGTCTCATTATCCGAACGGGAGGCGGTAATCAGACGGAAATGTCCGCGTCGGGCCAGCCTGCCAAGTTTTCTCAAAAATCCCCAATTGGGGGTGAAATAAGCCTGCATCATGTCGATCCGCGAACTGCTGAGGACGTCGTGCCGCAACATTCGCGTCAATGGGCTAAGCCGCGGAAATGGTCCTGAAAACAGCCAGCGAATTTTGCCGGTGCTATCGCTGTGGCGCCGGAGGATGGCAATCAATGCCCGCAAGAGTGGGTTTTCAGCCGACATCCACGCGGCAAAATCATCGAAATATTCAGCAAGTCGAATTGCCGCTGGCCCTTCGACGCGGATCGACAGGTCATGCCACCAATCCCCGGCTTCGTTAGGGTAGAAATAGCTGTCTTCGATATTGCATCCGCCAACAATGGCAGTTGTCCTATCGGCAATGAGCATTTTCTGGTGGTTTCGGATTAAGTATCGGCGTCCATATCGTGGCGAGAAACGCGCAAATACGGCACCGTGATCGATCAGCGGCTGAAACAGCGACTGCGGCTGATCATCGGTTCCAAAACCATCGACTAGAAGGGTAATTTTAACGCCTCGCTCCATCGCGGCAATCAGGCGCTCGATGAGCCTGCGTGCGGCCTTTCCATCGGCGAAGATGTAGTAGTAAATCCGAACAGAGGATCGAGAACCATCGATGGCATCGATCAGCAACTGAAGCCTGTCTTGCGGATCGAAAACATAGCGGAGCCGATCGGCTTCGATGACGGCCTCAACGGCAGCAAAGGGCTGATCGGTCCGCATCATATCGCCATCCCAGACGCAAGCCGCCCGGGCAAGGGGCAGAACTCAATTGACTTTTTTGGGTTGCGCACTATTTCAGCGACCGATCCCGAAAACATCCGTTTTTCGACGCCAGAATTGGAGCGTTCGCGATGGCTCGCGTTACTGTTGAAGATTGCATCGATAAAGTTGGCAACAGGTTCGATCTCGTGCTGTTTGCGGCGCAACGTGCTCGCCAGATTTCTGGCGGAGCCGAACTGACGATTGATCGCGATCGCGACAAGAACCCTGTGGTGGCGCTCCGTGAAATCGCTGAAGAGACTGTTGTGCCTGAAGACATGCAGGATGCGATCATAACGTCGCTCCAGCGCGTTCAGCTCGAAGACGATGACGCGCCCGACGAAATGGGCTCGCTGAGCCAGTCTGCCGAAGCGCTCCGCCTCACAGCAGCAGCGCCGCCGCGCAACCAGAATTTGGGCGGCGATTCGGAAGGCTGATTGCGGAACGAAGTCCGCTCAGGCCGCCTCGGATATCAGTTGTACCGTTGTCTGCCCAAGCGGTTTAACGTCTTCTGCATGCATCCACATCAGCTCCTCATAAGGCAGCACGCGGCCGTCATGTGCCTGAATGGCGATGCGACGGATCGGCTGATTGTCGCGAGAATCGACGAGTACGGGAGTCGATGGGAACCCACTTTCCCATTTTTCACCCCATTGGCGAAGCGCGAGCATTGATGGTAGCAGTTCGGACCCCTTCTGGGTCAACCGATATTCGATCTTCCGACGATCATCGGGCATTGGCGTGCGCGCAAGGATGCCATGCTGCACCAGCCGTCCGAGGCGATTGGCGAGAATGTTGCGAGCGATCCCGAGTGTTGCCTGAAACTCTTCGAAATGATGCAGCCCATTGAACGACGCGCGCAGGATGAGAAACGACCAGCGTTCACCCATCACCTCAAGCGCAGCCGAAAGGCTGCACCCGGCAATCTCTTCAAGTGGTTCGCGTAACTTCGTCATCCTCTGCCCTTTTTTTTCAGTTTATCCGAATCAATCGAACATGCAAAAAAATTATAAGTTTCTAGTTGCAACTTGCAACCTTAATCGGTAGGTAGTGATTCGCAACTGAATAAAGGATCTCCCCATGAACCGTCTCATCACCGCCGTTGCCGCTACTGCCGCATCGGCATTCCTTTTCGCCGCCGCAACGCCATCTTCCGCACAAACCGGGGGAGGTTATCGCCTCACGCCTGCTGCCGCCGTTTCGGTCAGCACCGTCGTCACTGGCGAATCGACATTGTGGAAGTGCAATGATGGCAGCTGTGCCGCCTCGACTGCAACAAGCCGCCCTGCAATCGTCTGCGCTCAGGCCGCCAAAAAGGTCGGCAAGCTCGCCAGTTTCACTGCTAACGGCGTTACCTTCAGCGATGAAGACCTCGCCAAGTGCAACGCAAAGGCGCGCTGAGCCACGTCACCAGATCCGGGAACTCCCTCCCCAGCCCAGAGCCTTGCTCCGGTCGGCTTAGCTGACCGGAGTATTTTTTTGTCAGTTGGAAACCTTGAACGGGGTAAAATTGGTCGCCTCGTCGAAAATATCGACGCCCTCATGCCGCTTGAGTGCGCCCACCACCTGATAGGTGACAGGTGTCAGCACCACTTCCCAAAGCACCTTTAGGCCCCAATTGGTAACCATCACGGTGATGACGTCTTTTGTGTCCCACACCCCAAGAAACGCCACAGGATAGAAGATCGCGCTATCCACCGCTTGCCCGAAAAACGTCGACCCGATCGTCCGCGACCAGAGATGCTTCCCTTGCGTCCACACTTTCATCCGCGCCATCACGAACGAATTGACGAATTCGCCTGCCCAGAACGCGATGATCGACGCGAACACGATCCGGGGCACCTGCCCAAACACGCTCTCATAGGCGGCCTGCCCGTCCCAACTGCCCGCGGGCGGCAGACTGACGACGGCCCAGCTCATGAACGCCATGAACAGCATTGCGCCAAACCCCGCCCAGATACACCGCCGCGCGCGGGCGTATCCGTAGACCTCCGTCAAAACGTCACCGATGACGTAGGAGATCGGAAAGAACAATATGCCCGCGCCGAACACCGCCGGTCCCCAAATCGGCAGATCGACTTCGGCAAGCTTTGCCGCGCCGATGACGTTCGAGAGCAGCAACACCGCGACGAACGCGGCCATCACAAAATCGAACGAACGGAAATGGCGAATGTCGGATGCGCGACTTTTTGGAATATCTGAACTCATCGCCCACCAATCTAGCGTAGTTTCCAACCGGTGCAATCCGCTGTATTGAACATGTTGCGTGCGCCCGTAGCTCATCTGGATAGAGCGCGAGACTTCTAATCTTGAGGCAGCAGGTTCGAGTCCTGCCGGGCGCACCAGTTTCCAGTGGAATTTCGCAAGCCCTCCTGCCACGAAGACGGCTATGACAGATTATTCCAGCCTTCTTCAGCCTGATCGTGGTGGCGATGCCATTGCTATCGAACTCGTGACCGAGGCGGACTTCGATGCGTGGCATAATGCGCAGCCGCAATCTGTTCGCGATCAGGTTGCGGCGCAGCGGTTTGCCGCAAAGCGTGGCGAATGCCTAGCGCTTGCCGGGGTGGCTGGCGCTGCCTCACCGTGGGTTGCAGCAGCGCCCACTGAAATCGGCGTCTGGGATATAGCGTCGCTCGCGAGCAAGCTCCCTGAAGGCACATTCCGCTTGTCTCGTTCATCGGGCAAAGGCGCATTAGGCTGGCTACTCGCCCAGTATCGGTTCGATACCTACAAACCATCAACCGACATCAGATCTCGCATCCTGCTGTCGGACAAGCCCGGCGATATCGCCGAAACCGTTCGGGCTGCTGAAGCGACCGCGCTCGTGCGGGATCTGGTCAACACGCCCGCGCTCGACATGGGGCCAGCGCAGATCGAAGCAGCAGCCGAAGCCTTGGCCAAGCAGCACGGCGCGAGCCTGCACGTCACCAGAGGAGGTGAACTCCAATCGGGATATCCGATGATACACGCGGTCGGGATGGCAGCCGAACGATCCCGCGCGCCCCGGTTGATCGAAATGACCTGGGGCCATCCCGATCATCCACGTATCGCCATTATTGGGAAGGGTGTTACATTCGACAGCGGCGGGCTGAACATCAAACCGGGTTCAGGTATGCGCCAGATGAAAAAGGACATGGGGGGCGCGGCACACGCGCTCGGTCTTGCGCACATGATCATGGGTGGGCGGATGCCCGTGCGGTTGCATATGCTGATCCCGGCGGTTGAAAACAGCATATCGGGCAACGCGTTTCGCCCCGGCGACGTGCTGCGGTCACGCAAGGGACTGTCAGTCGAGATCGACAATACCGATGCCGAAGGGCGGCTGGTGCTTGCAGACGCCTTGACGCGTGCTGCAGAGGAAAGCCCGACGCTGATCATCAACTTCGCAACGCTGACAGGGGCTGCGCGGGTTGCCCTCGGGCCGGATTTGCCGGCACTGTTCGCCAATGATCACGACCTTGCGCGAGACATCTCCGACGCCTCGGTCGAAACCGACGATCCGGTATGGCGGCTGCCGTTGTGGAGCGGATATGACGACATGCTGTCTTCGGATATTGCCGACATGGTCAATTCAGCCGAAGGCGGGTTAGGCGGTGCGATCACAGCTGCGTTATTCTTGCGGCGCTTCGTCGATCCTGGCACGCCATGGGCGCACCTCGATACGTTCGCTTGGCGGCCCAAGCTGAAACCGGGAAGGCCCAAAGGCGGCGATGCCCTTGGCCTTCGCGCGGTTTATTCGGCGCTCAGCGCGCGCTTCCCTAACGTTTGAACATGCCGCCAAGAATCTGATCGAGCGGGTTTGCCGCTGTTTGCTGCTGTCCGCCGCCGCCGAAAGCGCCAGCAAGGCCGCCTAGCAATCCCCCAAGGCCGCCTCCGCCAGCAGGTGCAGCCGCGGCGGCGCTTCCGCCCATCATCGATCCGACGACGGCCCCTGCCAGGCCGCCCATCATTCCGCCGCCCATCCGCTTGGCAACTTGCTGAGCGACAAGGCCTGCGACCACAGGCAGCATGGCCTTGAGGATCGTATCGCTGATCCCGGTTTGCTGTGAGGCGTGGCTTGCAACTTCGCGGCTGACGTCTTTCGATCCGAATATCTGGCCAAGAATATTGTTGCCACTATCGATGTCCTGTTCGGGAGCCCCCATTCCGCCAACGATGGTACCAAGCTGTCCAAGGCCGCCCGAATCCTCGGTTTTTTGGATCCCACCCATGATGGCGGGGAGCAAAGCGCCAACGGCACTATTGGCCTGATCGGGAGAAATACCGAATTGGCTTGCCAGTCCGCCGACGTCGATCTGCGGATTTCCGCCCGTGCCCCGCCCGCCCATAGCGCCTTGCAGCAACTGCCCAAGAATATCCATCATCCCACTCCCATCCCGGTAACACACAAGCGGCCCGGTTGGCATCGCTTGTCAAACCGCTGTAGCATCATCGGCGCACGGTTCGCCATGGCGATTCGACGCCACAATAAAGACAAGGAGTAACACCATGAGTATTTTCGGACGCATCAAGGATGCCATTTTCGGCAAGGCCGTGGCTGCCCCAGCGCCGGCTGTTGCCGCAACAGCTGCCCCTGCGGCTCCCGCGCCCGCACCTCAGCCGGTCGATGTTGAAGCGATCATGACGGCAGCGGCCGCTTCGGTCGATTATGAAACCAACTGGCGGACATCGATCGTCGACCTCATGAAGCTGTGCGGCCTTGATTCGAGCCTCGCCAATCGCAAGGAATTGGCACAGGAACTGGGATATACCGGCGATATGAATGACAGCGCGAGCATGAACATCTGGCTGCACAAGCAGGTGATGAACAAGCTCGCTGACAATGGTGGACACGTTCCGGCAGACCTCAAGGGCTGATCCTGACCACTAGCCATAGCCAAAGCCGTTGTTCACCGCATTTGCAAATCGCGAGGCCGCCGTCTATCGGCGCGCCGATGCAAACAGGCACTTCGAAATTTGCGCTTACTGGTCGATCGCAGCAGCTTGATCCGCGCATTCACGCCTTTCGCCCCGACCTTGCCGATATTGCCCTTGCAGATAGACTTTTCGCTGCCCATTTCGCGTCGTCGATCCTGCGCTTCTGCGCTACGCCATTCACGGCCATCCGGTTAAGCCCTGACGGCGAACAGACCAGCGAACTGTTGCACGATGAAGGGTTTTCCGTGCTCGATGTTACAGGTGATTGGGCGTGGGGATGGTCAGCGCATGACCATTATGTCGGCTATGTTGCGTCGAACGATCTTGCTTTGGAAAAGAGCGAGCGCCTGTGCACGAACGTGCACGCTGATCCGATTGCGGTCGCACGGCGGTTTCTGGGTATGGCGTATGTCTGGGGTGGTCGCGGCGGTGCGGGGATCGATTGTTCTGGTCTCGTGCAAAGGTCGTTTGCAGAAGGTGGATTTGATGTTCCGCGTGATAGCGACCTCCAGCGCGAACACTTCGGACAATTCGTCGATCCGGCTAGCGCTTCTGCTGGCGACCTCGTTTTCTTCCCCGGCCACGTCGGAATCCTGACGGGAAATGACACTCTCCTCCATGCAACCCGCCATCATGGCCGTGTCGTGAAAGAACCCCTTTCCGACGTCACCGCCCGAATTTTGTTGAAACATCAACAGGGGATTGTTGCGGTAAAGCGTAGTAGCAACTCGGTATGACAGGCGTTTTCAGGGATGGTGCCCACGGCACGACAGGACTGGGGATTGTCAAGCGGCTCGAAGCCCGCAGTGACTTTGCGCTGATCGGTCTCGACG
>JANOQL010000352.1:0-7848 GCA_031414835.1 Sphingomonadales bacterium
TCAGGTGATCCCCGGCGATGGCGTGGTGACCGGCAGCGGCACGATCAACGGTCGCCTCGTCTATGTCTTCAGTCAGGATTTCACCGTATTCGGCGGGTCGCTGTCCGAACGCTTTGCGCAGAAAATGTGCAAGGTGATGGATATGGCGATGAAGGTCGGCGCGCCGGTGATCGGGATCAATGACAGCGGCGGCGCGCGGATTCAGGAGGGCGTGGCATCGCTCGGGGGTTACGCTGAGGTATTCCAGCTCAACGTGCTGGCATCGGGCGTCATCCCGCAGATCAGCCTGATCATGGGGCCATGCGCGGGCGGCGCGGTTTACAGCCCCGCGATGACCGACTTCATCTTCATGGTGAAGGATTCGAGCTATATGTTCGTCACCGGCCCAGACGTGGTGAAGACCGTTACCAACGAAGTCGTGACGCAGGAGCAATTGGGCGGCGCGATCACCCACACGACCAAATCGGGCGTTGCCGACGATGCATTCGAAAATGACATCGAGGCGCTGCTCGCCGTGCGCGATTTCTTCGATTTCCTGCCCGAAAACAACCGCACCGGCGTTCCCGAACGGCCCACCGATGACCCGTGGAACCGCGAAGAACCGAGCCTCGACAGCCTGATCCCGCCAAGCGCCAATCAGCCCTATGACATGAAGGAGCTGATCCGGAAGGTGGTCGATGAAGGCGATTTCTTCGAAACTCAGCCCAATTATGCGGGCAACATCCTGACCGGGTTTGGGCGGATCGAGGGGCGGACGATCGGCATCGTCGCAAACCAGCCGATGGTGCTGGCAGGCGTGCTCGACATCAACAGCTCGAAAAAGGCCGCGCGGTTCGTGCGGTTTTGCGATGCGTTCGAAATTCCGATCATCACCTTCGTCGATGTCCCTGGCTTCCTGCCCGGCACCGCGCAGGAATATAACGGCATCATCAAGCACGGTGCCAAACTGCTCTTCGCCTATGCCGAGGCGACCGTGCCCAAAATCACCGTCATTACCCGCAAGGCCTATGGCGGCGCATATGACGTCATGGCGTCAAAACATCTGCGCGGCGATTTGAACTATGCGTGGCCGACCGCCGAAATCGCGGTGATGGGGGCAAAGGGCGCGGTCGAAATCATCTTCCGCGGGCTTTCAGCTGAGGAGCAGGCTGTAAAGACGGCCGAATATGAAGAACGCTTTGCCAACCCCTTCGTCGCGGCGAGCAAGGGCTTTATCGACGAGGTGATCTATCCGCACTCAACGCGGCGGCGGATTGCGCTGGGGCTGCGGAAACTGCGGAACAAGGCGCTGGAGAATCCGTGGAAGAAGCATGATAACATACCGCTATGAAAGTCCGCAAAGAGGAGATTGCAGCGAGCGCAAGCTTCATGGTCGTGCTCGCAATAGCTTCGTTCGGCATCTGGAATGTCATCATTGAAGGAAACACGCCGCAGCGGGCCAATCCAATCTTAGGCGCTATCGGCGCATTTGTGATGCTTACGTTAGCGGGACGATCCTATTTCAGCGGATCGCACGGCGATGCTCGTCGAAATGGTCGGCGAGAGCGGCCCTTCGTGTTTTGGATGATGACCCTCTCGATGGCCGTGTTGGGCGGCGGACTTCTGCTGTTCGCGATTGTGTTGGCAGGTCGGTAACGGCTCCTTACGGAGTTCCGGGGACACGATGTTCCGTGGACACATTACCCATTTCAATCGCCGGAAATTCAGTTGCGCATCGCCGAACAGACATTATAATGACCTTATAATGCCAAGGAGTTTTGCCGATGCAAACCGAACGCGTAACCTTTCTCACCAGCCGCGATCACAAGGCCGCGCTCGATGCCTTTGCGTCCAGACGCGGCGAGTCTGTCGGCAATGTAGTGCGCGAAGCAACTGCGCAGTTTATTGCCCAGCCCTTCGATGCTGCAGACGCCGACGAAGCCGAGTTGACGCTTTTGCTAGAGGAACTTGAGGCAGCCATTCCCAAGTGGAACGCAAAGTTTGATTCAATGGAGGCGTCGCTCGACCACGCGCATAATGCAGTTCGCGAGGCATTGGCCAAGGTAGAAGCCCTCAAATGAGCCGACCAGAAAAACTGTTCGGCGTCGTCAAAACCGTAATGCTCATGAACGAACGCTTCGACGCCATCGACAAACGCATCCAGCGACTCGATACGGATTTGAGCGATCTGAGCCGCAGTCATGCTGAGCTTGCGCAACAGGTCGCAGAAATGCGCGGTTATCTTCGCGGTCGTGCTGATCAAGCTGCACCGCAACCTTTATTGCCGAAGGACTAGGTTATGAAACTCGGCCGTCTCAACCATATCGGCGTTGCGACGCCTTCGATCGCTGACAGCATCGTGTTTTACCGTGATGTCATGGGTGCGACCACAATCCACGCACCGTTCGATCTCCCCGAACAGGGGGTGAAAGTGTGTTTCGTCGATACGCCCTCCACTGGCGGGGCGCTCGATGGAACACAGATCGAGTTGATCGAGCCACTGCCCGGCAACACCTCGATTGCCGCGTTCCTCGACAAGAACCCGCAGGGTGGGCAGCATCATGTCTGTTACGAAGTGCCCGAAATCCATGCCGCGAAGGCGTGGTTCGAGAGCGTCGGGAAGCGCGTGCTGGGTGAGCCGCGGATCGGGGCGCATGGCACGCCTATCTTTTTCGTGCATCCCAAAGACATGGGCGGCGTGCTTACCGAGATTATGGAAACACCGAGAACATCGGATCATGGGGGGATCACTGAATGACTTACGAAACCATCACCGTCAACGTCGCCGACCAGATCGCGACGATCACGCTCAACCGGCCCGAGAGGATGAATGCGTGCGGGCTCGATATGGCTGGCGAGATCAACGACGCGCTGGCAGGCGGCATGGGCGATGCGCGCGCGCTGATCATCACTGGCGCGGGGCGGGGTTTCTGTTCTGGGGCCGATCTTTCGGCGCGCGGCAGCAGCAGCGCGCGTTCGGTGACGGGCGGCGAGGGCAGCTATATCGCGCTGACGCGGCATTATAACCCGATGATGATGACGCTCGCGCGGCTCAACATGCCGATCATCACCGCGGTCAATGGCGCGGCAGCGGGCGTCGGCTGTTCGATCGGGCTTGCGGGCGATTTCGTGATTGCGGGCAAATCGGGCTATTTCCTCCAGGCGTTCGTCAATATCGGGCTCGTTCCCGATGGCGGGGCAAGCTGGATGCTGCCGCGCCTTGTGGGCAAGGCCCGCGCGACGCAGATGATGATGCTCGGTGAGCGCCTTTCGGGCGATCAGGCCGCCGATTGGGGCATGATCTACAAATGTGTCGAGGATGCCGAATTGCTCGCCGAGGCGCGGGCGCTGGCCACGCGGCTGGCGAACGGCCCGACAATTGCCTATTCGGTGATGCGCAAGAATATTCTGACCGCGATGGAAAACAGCTATGCCGAGGCCCTGCTCGCCGAGGCCGAGGGGCAGCGGATCGCAGGCGGGAGCGCTGACGCGATGGAAGGCGGTATGGCGTTCATGCAGAAACGCAAACCCGCGTTCCAAGGCAAGTGATATATTACGACAGCCCCAACCCGGCGCCCAATCCGCGCCGGGTGCGGATTTTCGCAGCGGAGAAGGGCATCACGCTCGATACGCAGACAGTGTCGATCATGGCGCGCGAACAGAAATCGGCGGATTTTCTGGCGATCAACCCGCGTGGACAGACGCCTGCGCTTAGGCTCGACGACGGAACGATGATTGCCGAAAGCGTGTCGATTTGTCGATATCTTGAGGCGACGCACCCCGAACCGCCACTGTTCGGGCACTCCCCGGTCGAGATCGCGATCATCGACATGTGGATCAGGCGTGTCGAACTGGTGCTGATGGCCCCTGTCGGCGCAATCTGGGTCAATAATCACCCGTTTACCGCCAAGGTCGTTCCAGAGCGCTTTCCTGACTATGGCGATAGCTGCCGCCCAAAGGTCGATGCGGCAATGGCAATGTGCGATGAGGCGCTGGACAAAACGCGCTTCATTGCGGGCGACACTTACACGATGGCCGACATCATCCTGCTGACAACAATCGACTTCGCCGCTTTCATCGGGCTGCCGATGCCCGATGCAATGACAAACTTGCGCGAATGGCATGCGTCTGTAAGCGGAAGGCCCAGCGCATCGGCTTGAAAAGACAGATTATGACCAAGGCAACACTTCCCGACTGGCAGGCCGCCGCTGCCAAAGAGGTCAAGGGCAAAGACCTGACGTGGCAGACGCCCGAGGGCATCGACGTCAAGCCGCTATATACCGCCGAGGATTCAGGCGATCCAGGCCTGCCGGGGTTCGCGCCGTTCACACGCGGTGTGAGGGCGTCGATGTATGCGGGTCGCCCGTGGACGATCCGCCAATATGCGGGTTTCTCGACAGCCGAGGAATCGAACGCATTCTACCGCCGTAATCTGGCCGCGGGACAAAAGGGGCTGAGCGTCGCGTTCGATCTTGCGACGCATCGCGGTTATGACAGCGATCACCCACGCGTCGTCGGCGATGTCGGGAAGGCGGGCGTCGCCATCGATTCGGTCGAGGATATGAAGATCTTGTTCGACGGTATTCCGCTCGATCAAATGTCGGTCTCGATGACGATGAATGGCGCGGTGATCCCGATCCTCGCTTTCTTCATTGTCGCGGGCGAAGAGCAGGGCGTTCCGCAGGCACTGCTCGATGGAACCATCCAGAACGACATCCTGAAGGAGTTCATGGTCCGCAACACCTATATTTATCCGCCCGAACCTTCAATGCGGATTGTTTCGGACATTATCGCATATACCAGCGCCAACATGCCGAAATTCAACAGCATTTCGATCTCTGGCTATCACATGCACGAAGCAGGGGCGACGGCTGTGCAGGAGCTGGCCTTCACGATTGCTGACGGAAAGGAATATGTGCAGCGCGCAATGGCGTCGGGGCTCGATATCGACGCGTTCGCAGGTCGTCTGAGCTTTTTCTTCGGCATCGGCATGAACTTCTTCATGGAAGTCGCCAAGCTCCGCGCTGCGCGGACGCTGTGGCACCGGGTGATGGATGGGCTGGGCGCCAAGGACGAGCGCTCGAAGATGCTGCGCACTCACTGCCAGACCTCGGGTGTGAGCCTTCAGGAGGCCGATCCTTACAACAATGTCATCCGCACGACGATCGAGGCGATGGCGGCCACACTGGGCGGCACGCAGTCACTCCATACCAACGCGCTCGATGAAGCCATTGCTTTGCCTACCGAATTTTCGGCCCGGATCGCGCGCAATACACAGATCGTGCTGGCGGAGGAAAGCGGGATCACCAAGGTCGTCGATCCGCTCGGCGGCAGCTACTATGTTGAAGCCTTGACGTCAGAATTGGTCGATCAGGCGTGGGAATTGATCCGCGCGGTCGATGCGGTCGGCGGGATGACCAACGCGGTCGCGGCAGGATGGCCCAAGCAGCTGATCGAGGAGGCGGCTGCGGCGCGCCAGGCGCGGGTCGATAAGGCTGAGGATGTGATCGTCGGCGTCAACAAGTATAAACCGACCAACGCTGACCCAATCGATTTCCTCGATGTCGACAATGTGAAGGTCCGCGAAAGCCAGATTGCCCGGCTGAGATCGACGCGAGCGGCGCGCGACGAAGCGGCGTGTCAGGCGGCGTTGAAGGCATTAACGGCGGGCGCGCAACATAACCCCTCCCTTCCAAGGGAGGGGCAAGGGGTGGGTGCGAGCGTCGGCGAGTCAATAGACTCACCCACCCCAACCCGTCGCTTTGAAGGGAGGGGCTTAGCAAACAATCTGTTGGCCCTCGCTGTGGACGCCGCCCGCGCACGCGCGACGCTCGGCGAAATCTCCGATGCGATGGAGGCGGTGTTCGGCCGCTATGCCACCACGCCGGTGCCGGTGAAGGGCATTTACGGCAAGGCCTATGCCGATGATGCGCGCTATGCACTGGTGGTCGAAGGCGTCGACAGCGTCAGCCGCCGCCTCGGGCGCAAGCCGCGCGTCATGGTCGCCAAAATGGGGCAGGACGGGCATGATCGCGGGGCGAATGTCGTCGCGAGTGCCTTCACCGATATGGGCTTCGAAACGATCAGCGGGCCACTGTTCCAGACACCCGATGAGACTGTCGCGCTCGCACTCGAACGCGACGTTGATGCCATCGGCGCATCGTCGCTTGCGGCAGGCCACAAGACGCTGATCCCCGAACTCATCCGCCTCCTCCGCGAGGCCGGTCGCAGCGACATCAAGGTCTTCGCAGGCGGCGTCATCCCCCCGCAGGATTATGATTTCTTGCGCGAGAAAGGCGTGGTCGGCATTTATGGCCCGGGGAGCAACATCGTCGAATGCGCGGCTGACGTGCTTCGGCTGTTGGGTCACAACATGCCGCCGGTGCTTGACGAAGCTACGGATTTGTAGTTACAAAGATGGAGTGGAGTTGGACCCCAGCAAAAGCTGCTTCGAACCTTAGAGATCATGGTGTCCTGTTCGAGACTGCCGTGGAGGTTTTTGATGATCCTTACTTCCTCAGTTCGCCCGATCCTCACGCCGACGACGACCGTTGGCGGTCAATTGGAATGGTAGGCCAGCGCACTTTGTTTGTTGTTCACACAGTCTTGGAAGATGATGGCACTGCCCGGATCATCAGCGCGCGGCTGGCCACTCGAAAAGAAAGGAGGCAATATGAAGGGCTACGTTTCTAAGGGGATCACTCCCGAAATTCAGGCTAATCTTGATCGCCTTGCGGCGATGCGCGATGAGGATATCGATCTGACCGAAATGCCCGAAGTCACTGACTGGTCTAATGCGGTGCGCGGTAAATTCTATCGCCCGGTCAAGCAGCAGCTGACGCTGCGGCTCGATGCCGATGTGGTGCACTGGTTCAAAACGCACGCTGATGGCGAGCGCGGTTATCAGACCAAGATCAACGCCGCGCTGCGTGAGTTTGTGCAGGAGCAGGTCAAGCGCGAGAAGGCGGCGTGAGCGATACATTACACGTCTTAAAAGCCTTAAACGATCAGATTGTGTGGAACGATTGGAAACCTTGGCTCACATCTACAGCAGTCTGGTATGATCGTTTCGTAAAAGACTATGATGCTTTACCCTTTCACGAAAATGAGCAAGCAGCAGTTAGTGTAATGGTAGGCGGCGCTGCGCGGGCCGACTATCTTGCTACAGCAGAAAATTCGGTTCGCCGGACAGACGGTCGCCTTGGTAGACCCGATCTTTGGATCGAAATGAATGATCGGCAATATTGGTTTGAACTAAAAAGATTCACAGGGAATCCAGAGAAATACTCTATTTTGGCGAGGATAAAAGATGCTAAAGAGCAACTGGCCAAATACAGTTTCGAAAACAATGAATACGCGATTGCTGGAGTGGTCGTCACACATTTACGATCTCAATGGGCTTCGGCGTATCTCGAGGCCGCAAAACTCCAAAACGTAAGCATGGTCGTACGGTTTGGTAAGCAACCAAAACACTGGTCCTATATTTATTTTTCTGTGTTGGAGCTCGGCGCTTGTTCAAAAAAATCCTGATCGCCAACCGTGGCGAAATCGCCTGCCGCATTATCAAAACAACGCGCCGGATGGGCATCGCGACAGTCGCGGTTTATTCCGATGCCGATGCCCGCGCGCCGTTTGTCAGGATGGCCGACGAGGCGGTGCATATTGGGCCTTCGCCTGCTGCGCAGTCTTATCTGCTCGCCGACAAGATCATTGCCGCGTGCAAGGCAACCGGGGCGCAAGCCGTGCATCCGGGGTATGGGTTCCTGTCCGAACGCACCTCGTTTGCCGAACAACTCGCCGCTGAGGGCATCGCGTTTATCGGGCCGCCGGTGAACGCGATTGCCGCGATGGGGGACAAGATTGAGTCGA
>JANOQL010000353.1:0-1905 GCA_031414835.1 Sphingomonadales bacterium
CGCGTGACATTTCAACAGCTGCGCGCGCTCCTTCGTGCCGATCTGTATCGCTATGCGGGGAATACCGGCTTCAAGGCATGGGCGCGGCATTTCGGGTTCACGCCGGGGTTCAAATACACTGTCTGGATGCGCACCTGCGGATGGGCGCGGCAACAACAGGTTGCGCGCTACACGATCTTTCCGCTGCTCAAATGGATCCTGCTGCGCTGCCGTTACAAATACGGGATCGCGATCCCCGAATATACCAGGATCGGCCCCGGCCTTTTCATCAACCGCTTCGGCGGCATTTATGTCCATCACGATGCAGTGATCGGCTGTAATGTGAACCTCACCCACGGAACGGTTCTTGGCCACATGAACCGCGGGCGGAACGAAGGCGCCCCCATCCTCGGCGACCGCGTGTTCTTGGGGTCGGGCGCCAAAGTGATCGGCAAGGTCCGCGTCGGCAACGATGCCGCCATCGGCGTCAATTGCGTGGTGACCAAGCCCGTCGATGATATGGGCGTCGCGGTCGGCATTCCCGGCAAGACGATCTCGCACGACGGGTCGGATGGCTATATCAACCGCAAGGCCAGCTCCGCCATGATCGCAGCGGCGGGCTGGACCGAAGATTCTTTGTAGCCGGGGGGTGGTATGAGCGGGCAGCGACTGCAGACCGACGGTTACCGCCCCGAGATCGACGGGCTGCGTTCGCTCGCGATCCTGCCGATCCTGCTCTATCACGCAGGCGTCAGCCAGCTTTCGGGCGGGTTCATTGGGGTCGACGTCTTCTTCGTCATTTCAGGCTTTCTCATCACATCGATCATCGTTCGCGATCTGGATGCAGGCCGGTTTAGCCTACTCGACTTCTACCGGCGGCGTATCCTGCGCATTTTCCCGGCCTTGTTTGTCATGCTCGTAGTAACAATGGTGGTCGGTGCGGTCATGTTGCTGCCCGAAGAAGTCGAATCGGTTGGCAAAAGCGTGATCGCGTCGGCTGGTTTCGTTTCGAACCTCTATTTCTGGAACACCGTCGATTATTTTGGTGGGGCAGCCGAAGCCAAACCGTTGCTGCACACGTGGTCACTTGGCGTCGAGGAGCAGTTTTATATCGGCTTTCCATTGATGATGATGGGGCTTCATCGCTTTGCGCCTGCACGAATCAAGGCTGTTGTTCTGGCGATGTGCGTCATCTCATTTGCGATCAGCCTGTGGTGGAGCCTGGCCTATCCCGAAAGCGGGTTTTACCTTCTACCCAGTAGAGCATGGCAGTTAGGCGTGGGAAGCCTGATCGCGCTTGGAATGATCCCCGCGATTGGCTCGGCGCGCACTCGCAGCGGAGTTGCAGCGTTCGGCGTAATGCTGATCGCAGCGGGCATTGTCTTCATCGATACCGACACGGTGTTCCCGGCGCCTTGGGCCGCATTGCCAACCATCGGATCGGCGCTTTTTATCGCCTATGGGCGCACAGGATTTGCCGCAGGCCTTCTGAGCATGTCGCTGCCGAGATGGATCGGCAATATCTCATACTCGCTCTATTTATGGCACTGGCCGATCATCACATTCTACCGGCTGCAAACCGATATGACGCTCGACGCTGTGGAAACAGTGATGCTCGTTGCGGCGTCGATCGTTGCCGCGGTTCTCTCCTATCATTTTGTCGAGCGGCCATTCCTTGACACGTTTCGAGCCGTTCCTTCCCGACGTATCGCCATTGCTGGTGCGATCTCGCTGGCGGCGGTCGTCGCGGGCGGGTTTGGATTTGTTGCCAACGCGGCGAACTGGCGCAACCTGCCTGCCGATGTCCGCAACGTCGCGGCATATTCCGATTATCGTCAATTCGCACAATATCGGTATCAGTTTTCCAAAGGGAAATGCTTCATCGGTGCAGGCGACACTTATGATTACCGAAGCTGTTTGAGCTTC
>JANOQL010000354.1:0-5925 GCA_031414835.1 Sphingomonadales bacterium
CGGGGAGGGGGACCACCGGAGGTGGTGGAGGGGCCGGTTGGGATTTCGCTCGAAGTCGCAGCTGGGCTCTTATCGCCGACCTGCCCCTCCACCACTTCGTGGTTCCCCTCCCCCGTTGGGGGAGTATCTTGTGTGGCCTCCCCCTCGGTCTCGATCACCAGCAACGTAGATCCGATCGGCACCATATCGCCGACCTCTCCTGCAATTTCGATTACCACGCCTGTTACCGGCGATTCCATTTCGACCGTCGCCTTGTCAGTCATCATGTCGGCGACGCCCTGATCTTCGGACACGCGATCGCCGGGGCGGACGTGCCACGCGACAATCTCGGCCTCGGCAATGCCTTCGCCAATGTCGGGCAAGCGGAATTCGAATCTAGCCAAAACGCACCACCTTTTCGTCATCCCCGCGGAGGCGGGGATCCATGGACACATTGGTGTCCGGTTTGCGCAAGACTGTGTCCATGGGTTCCCGCCTTCGCGGGAATGACGAACTCAGGTGTTGCACAGTCAATCCTTCATCACATTCTCGATCGCCATACCGATCCGGATCGGCCCGGGGAAATACGCCCATTCAAGGCTGTGTGGATAGGGCGTGTCGAACCCCGTGACGCGCTGCACTGGCGCTTCCAAATGGTAGAAACAGCGTTCCTGCACCAGCGCGGAGAGCTCGGCCCCGAACCCTGCCGTCCGCGTCGCTTCGTGGACGATCAGGCAGCGGCCAGTTTTCTTCACGCTCGCTTCGATCGCTTCAATGTCGAGCGGGATCAGCGTGCGCAGATCGATCACATCGGCGTCCACGCCCAATTCCTCGACAACCGACAAGGCCACATGCACCATCGTGCCATAGGCGATCACCGTCAGATCACCACCTTCGCGCACCAGCGCCGCCTTCCCCAGTGGCACGGTGTAATGCCCCTCGGGCACTTCGCTTGCAGGGTGCTTCGCCCACGGCTGGACTGGGCGATCATAATGTCCGTCGAACGGGCCGTTATAAATGCGCTTGGGTTCGAAGAAGATGACAGGGTCATTGTCTTCGATCGCCGCTATCAATAGCCCCTTGGCATCATAAGGCGTAGAGGGGATGACGGTTTTCAACCCGCAGACATGCGTGAAAATGCCTTCGGGCGACTGGCTGTGCGTCTGCCCGCCGAAAATCCCGCCACCGAAGGGTGACCGCACCGTGATGGGCATGTGCCACTGCCCCGCCGAGCGATAGCGGATGCGCGCAGCTTCGGAAACGAGCTGATCGAGTGCGGGATAGATATAATCGGCGAACTGGATTTCGGGCACCGGGCGCAGGCCATAGGCCGCCATCCCGACCGCAACGCCGATGATCCCGCATTCGGTGATCGGCGTATCGAAACTGCGCGTCTTGCCATATTTGGCCTGAAGGCCTGCTGTGGCGCGGAACACGCCGCCGAAAAAGCCGACATCTTCGCCAAACGTCACCACATCGGCATCGCGCCCCATCGTGACATCGAGCGCCGAATTGATCGCCTCGATCATGTTCATGTTGGGCATCAGGCGACGCCCTTTTGCAGAAAGAAGAGGGGTTCGCGCGAAGGCGCAAAGGCGCGAAGCGCTTGTTCAAACAGGCAGCTCAGTCCGGCGTATAGGGCAGACGACAGGGGGACGACATCGAGACCCTTCGCGTCTTCGCGCCTTCGCGCGAACCCACTCGCGCCAATGCCAGCTTCCACGCTCAACTTCCAGGCCATTTGCGTGTCCTTTCGGCCATCATCTGCGCAGCCTGTTCCTTGAGGTGCCATGGCATCTCTGCGAAAATATCCTCGAACATCGTTTCGAACGGCTGGTGGAGGCCATGGCCGAGGATGCCGTTCTTCTCCGCCTCTTTCTGCGACGCTTTGACGAGTTCGGCGAGTTCAAGATCCTGTGCGGCGTGCCGCTCCTCATCCCATTCGCCCAGCGCAATCAGATGGCTTTTCAGCCGCGCAATCGGATCGCCCAGCGGCCAATGGACACCTTCGTTGGCCGAACGATAAGCCGATGGATCGTCCGACGTCGAATGCCCCTCGGCGCGATAGGTGAAATGTTCGATCAGCGTCGATCCATGCCCTGTCCGCGCGCGTTCGGCGGCCCAGGCAGTCGCGGCATGAACCGCGAGCGCATCGTTGCCGTCGATCCGCAACCCCGCGATGCCATAGCCGATCGCACGCGCGGCAAAGGTCGTCGATTCGCCACCCGCAAACCCTGCAAACGAGCTGATCGCCCATTGGTTATTGACGACGTTGATGATGACAGGAACGCGATAGACCGTCGCAAAGGTCAACGCCGCGTGGAAATCGCCCTCGGCAGTTGATCCTTCGCCGCACCACGCAGCGGCAATCCGCGTATCGCCCTTTGCCGCGCTCGCCATCGCCCAGCCGACCGCCTGGGGAAGTTGCGTCGACAAATTGCCCGACAATGTGAAAAAGCCATAGTCGGGCGATGAATACATGATCGGCAGCTGCCGACCTTTGAGCGCATCGCCCTTGTTCGAATAAATCTGGTTCATCATCTCGACGAGCGGATAGCCGCGCGTGATCAAGATGCCTTGCTGGCGATACGAACAAAAGCACATATCGTCGCTGGCCAGCGCGTGCGCAGCCGCAATCGCGACGGCCTCTTCGCCAGTGCATTTCATGTAGAAACTGGTCTTGCCCTGCCGCTGCGCGCGGAACATCCGGTTATCGAACGCACGCGTCAGCGCCATGTCACGCAGCATCTGGCGGAGCGTATCAGGCGAAAGCCTCGGATCCCATGGCCCCACCGCGCGGTGGTCATCATTGAGCACACGGACCAGCCCGAACGCGTGGTCGCGCATGTCATGGACCGAGACGACCGTATCGGGGCGCGGCATCGATCCGGCGGGCGGTACAGCGATATGCGAAAAATCAGCCTCTTCGCCCGGACGTGCCGGTGGTTCGGGCACATAAAGTGACATGGGGGGGAGGTTGGGCTTGGCCATCGGCGTTGTAATAATGTTGCGCGCAGCGAAGCGCCACCACTTTCGTGATCGTCAGATTTGTGGCATTGGCAGGCTATGGCCGATTACACACCTCCGCGCGCCAAAGCGCGCTTTACACCGTTCCGCTGGGACGATCCGTTTCAGCTTGATGCGCAGCTGACCGACGATGAGCGGATGATTCGCGATACCGCCGAAGCATTTGCGCAGGAAAAGCTGTTGCCGCGTGTCGTTTCGGCGACGCGCGCCGAACGGTTCGACCGTGAGATCCTGAATGAGCTGGGCGAACTCGGGCTGCTTGGTGCGACAATCGAGGGCTATGGGTGCGCGGGCGTGTCGCATGTCGCCTATGGGTTGATTTCGCGCGCGGTCGAACGGGTCGATTCGGGGTATCGTTCGGCAATGTCGGTGCAATCGAGCCTCGTGATGCACCCGATCCATGCCTTCGGGACTGAGGAGCAACGTGAACGCTTCCTGCCCAAGCTCGCGACGGGCGAAATGGTCGGCTGTTTCGGGCTGACCGAACCCGATGCGGGATCCGATCCGGCAGGTATGAAGACGCGCGCGGTGCAGGTCGATGGCGGGTACCGCATCACCGGCGCGAAGATGTGGATCACCAACTCGCCTATTGCCGACATCGCGATTGTCTGGGCAAAGGATGAAGGCGGCGTGATCCGTGGCTTCATCGTCGAGCGCGGCATGGAGGGTTTCACCACCCCCAAGATCGAGGGCAAGATGAGCCTTCGCGCGTCTGTCACCGGCGAAATCGTGCTTGATAATGTGTTTGTGCCCGAAGCCAATCTGCTGCCCAATGTGCAGGGGCTGTCTGGCCCGTTCGGCTGCCTCAATAAGGCGCGTTACGGAATTGCGTGGGGCGTGATGGGCGCGGCGGAGGATTGTTTTCACCGTGCGCGGCAATATCAGCTCGACCGGCATCAGTTCGGGCGCCCGCTTGCAGCAAACCAGATCCCGCAGCTCAAAATGGCGAATATGCAGACCGAAATCGCGCTGGGGTTGCAGGCCGCGATCACCGTCGGGCGGTCAATCGATGCGGGCACCTGGTCCCCCGAAATGGTCAGCCTGATCAAGCGCAACAATTGCGGCAAGGCGCTGGATATCGCCCGGATCGCGCGTGACATGCACGGCGGCAACGGCATCGCCGACGAATTCCATGTGATCCGCCACACGATCAACTTGGAAACCGTCAACACCTATGAAGGCACGCATGACATCCATGCGCTGATCCTGGGCCGCGCGATTACGGGAATTCAGGCATTTTCCTGAGACGGCAGTGACAGCGCAAGCATCGTAGTTTTGGTCGCGCTGCGCGCTCCAAGATCGCCAAGGGCGCAAAGACCGCGAAGCGCATTTGAAATTTTCGGCTTGTAACGCCCAACCGACCTGTTTGTGGGCGACATGCCTTCTTCCTGCTTCGCGCCCTTAACGGCCTTCGCGATCTTGGAGCCCCTTCGGGCGACCAAAAAAAGGCTCACAAGCGCCGAAGTTGTCCACGATTGCATTATATGCAATCGCGATTGCGCTTAGCACGTTTGCACTTTGTTAGCATCTGCACAATAGATTGCACATCGAAACGGATTGTCCGTTTCAGTGACAATGGAAGGACCGTCGCATGACAGCGATCACACGGTCCGCAAGCATTGCCATCGGACTGGGGGCCCAGTTTATCCTATTGGCCCTGGTCGTCGGCTACTGATTGCAGACCTCCCCAGGAAGGCCCGGTAGCTTCGGCTGCCGGGCCTTTTCATTAGCACTCAGTGCGTGTGCGGCTTTGGGGGCGCAGTCAGGCTTTTGTAAACCGCCTCGACGAACGCGTCGCCGCCTATGAAGGCGTCCTTCACTTCATAAGGCGCAGCAGGCTTCATCGCTTGAATCTGCGCCAGCGTTTTCTTCGCCTTGATCCCGGCCTCGACCTTCCCGATCACATCGGCGATCAGATCGCGCCACGCCTGAAGATCGGCGCGCGTCGCCATCGGCCCGTGCCCCGGGATGATCTTGGTTTCGGCATTGGTCATCGCCAGAACCTTGTCGGCGGCGACCACAAAGCCGCGCACATCGCCGCCTGATGCCAGATCGACATAGGGCAGGCTGACCTTGTTCATGAACAGATCGCCCATGTGGATCACATTGGCGTTTTTCCAATACACCACCGAATCGCCGTCAGTATGCGCATCGTGCATGTGGATGGTGCGAACGGTGTCGCCGTTCAGATGCAGTGACAGCCCGTCATGGAATGTCACGACTGGTAGCGCGACCGGCGGGGCAGGAGGAATGACTCGCGCGCGTGGGGTGCCCGCGCCCGACGTGGCACCTTGCGCGAGGCGAATTCGGACATTGTCATGTGCAAAAATCAGCGCACCTGCTTTGCCGAAATTCTCATTCCCGCCGCTATGATCGCCGTGCCAGTGCGTGTTGATAAGATATTTCACAGGAGTCGCGCCGAGGCCAGTCACCGCCGCCTGAATTTTCTCGGTCAGCGGCGCATATTGGTCATCGATCAACACGGTGCCATCGGGACCGTAGGACACACCGATATTGCCGCCTGCGCCGAATAGCACCGCAACACCCGGAGCGAGCGCCTCAGCCTTGATCTCGACCTTCGAAAAGTCCTGCTGCGCCAGCACCGATGATGGCACCCCCAGCACAAGAGCAAGAGCGATAAGCTGGCGCATATATTTTCCCCTATTCGGTCAGATCGTCCCACATATCCTTGATCTTGTCGAAAAAGCCAGTCGATTGCGGCGATTCAGCGCCCGTTTCGGTTTTGCGGAAGGCTTCCAATAATTCGCGCTGTTCAGACGTCAGCTTGGTCGGCGTTTCGACCTGAACTTCGACGACCAGATCGCCGATCCCGCGCGCGTTGAGCACGGGCATCCCTGCCCCACGCTGGCGCAATTGCTTGCCTGACTGGATGCCTGCCGGAATGCGGATTTCGTGATC
>JANOQL010000355.1:0-11136 GCA_031414835.1 Sphingomonadales bacterium
GTTTCGAACGGCGGAGCAGACGCTTGAGCCGGGATGGTGAGCGCAAGTGATAAGGGGGCAATCAGTGAACGGCGCATGGGAACTTTCGCGAATCAACGAGTGGGGCGTGCGCCCGGATAGCCTTTTGCCGCCATAGCGCCAACCGCAGCGCGCGCTGCCGCTTCGCTGGCATATGGCCCGGTGCGAACGCGGTAGATCGAACCTGCGCGGACAACACTGCCGCCAATTCGAGCTGCGGCGGATCGCGCGCGCGCGTCGCTTGAAAAGGCCGCGACCTGCAAATACCAACTTCCTGTTGAAACGGCAGGCCGTGCCAATGGTCGCGATGTCGCAGGCTTTGCCGCTGGTGTGCTGGCTTTTTTGACCAACGCAGGATCCCAGTGCGGGCGCACGTCTTCCTCAATAAACCGCCCGTCGCTTGGTGCGACCTGAACTGGTGGAGGAGAAGAAGGCGGCGGCGCAGCGACAACCGGCTTAGGCTGGACCAGAGGCTTAGCAGCGGGTTTTGCCATTGGCTTGGGTGGTGTCGGTTTTACCGCTGCCAATGCGACCGGAGCCGCGCTCAATTTTTTTCGTAACGCGTTGAGCAGCGCCGGAGGTGTCGCCAGCCGCTCGGTTGCTGTTTGTCCTGCCAAAAGCGCATTGCGCTCAAATTCGGGCGGATTGGTCCGCCTTACGCGCGCTGGGAAGATTCCTTCGGTTTCGACCCCAAGTTGTCGCGCTGCGCCAAGCGACAAGGCAACCAACTGACCCTTGGGCGGGAGAGTGTTGTCGTTAATCCTTACAAGGATCGTCCGGCCGCTCCGCAAATCGGTGACTTCGGCGTAACTTGATACCGGCAAAGACGCATGTGCTGCCGAGACTGCGGCTGCATCGAAGATTTCGCCGCTGGCCAACGTTGTGCCCGCCCGATCCGGCCCATACCAGCTGGCATAGCCCACTTCGTCATAGCTTACTTTGTCTTGCGGCACCGTATTGCCAGTGGGAGACAGTGCCGGATCGCGATCCCCGCCCACGATCTGCCGTTCCATGGGCGCAGGCGGCAGCCGTTCGATCCGGTCTTTTCCAGACTGCGCCGATGTTGCATTCGAAGTCAAAGCTGCTGCCATCGAAAAGCAGACGAATTTAGTTTTCCAAGGCATCAGCCCACAACCCCACCGACAGTGCATAGAAATTTGAACAATTATAATCGAGAATAACCCGGTAGTTTCCAGTCAACAAATAGGCTGGCGTTCCGGGTCCATCTGGTTGAAATAATGACGCCATTTCACGATCGCGGAGTTGCTTGTTGCCGATTGCGGCCACGCCTTCGGACCGCCATTCTGCAACAGTCTTCCATCGACTTAGTCGGTCGTGAACGCGTGGGCAGCGCGGAGAAACGGTGCGATTGCGCACCGAAGCCCAGTCATATCCCTGTGGTACCGACACGCGTACGCCCCACGGAACCCCTGCCCGCCAACCTGAGGCAACAAAATAATTTGCAATCGACGCCAATGCGTCAGGTTCGCTCCGCCAGATATCGGCGCGGCCATCGCCATCACCGTCTCGTGCAAGTCGCAGATAAACCGACGGCAAAAACTGCGGGTAACCAGTGGCTCCCGCCCAGCTGCCCTTGAGCACGTCGCGCGAATAGCCGCGATCGATCATCTTGAGCGTCGCTATAAATTCGCCGGTGAAAAGCGGACGCCTGCGGCCTTCGAAAGCAAGCGTGGCGAGGGAATTAGCGAGATCGAAGTCTCCGGTGTAGCTACCGTAGTTGGTCTCTTTGCCGTAAATCGCGACCATGATCGACTCAGGAACACCAGTTTGCGTTTCGATCCGAGCAAGCAAAGGCCGCAGTGCCGAATATTTCGAGCGACCGCGCGAAATCCTGTTCTCATCGACGTGGCGTGCAAAATACGGCGCGAATTTCGGAATCGGGCCATCGGGTCGACCACCCGGTTGGGCCCGATCGAGATCGACAACGCGCTGGCTGAATGTGAGTGTCGGCATCACCGCATCGAGCGTTCGGCGCGTCACACCTTGAGACGAAGCTTGCCGCCCGAGATCGGCGATAAATACCGCGAACCTATCGGCTTCTGCTGGCTGCGCAACGCCTACCGAATGGCTGCACATCGCAAACACCGCCGTGATGGCCAAATTACGCAAACCTGAAACTCCCATCATTGAGATTGTGCCACAGCCTTAGGCGTCCGCGAACCCCTTTTCGTGATGAACGTCGCGCATTGCCGCATTGCAGATGCGGTCTGGCGAAGTTGGCACATTCGCGCTATCGACGCTTTGCATTGGACAGGTGGCCGAGTGGTTTAAGGCAGCGGTCTTGAAAACCGCCGTGGGTGGAAGCTCACCGTGGGTTCGAATCCCACCCTGTCCGCCAGTCGTCACTCGCAGTCGTTCAATGGCGAAAAGAGAAGAGGTCGAGCGTGTCGGGTCTGGTTACGGTTATTGGCGGTGATGGCTTCATAGGTCGTTACGCGGTACAAGCCTTGCTTCGCGATGGATGGCAGGTTCGCATCTCGAGCCGCAAGCCCAAGCGCAGTTACGATCTCAAGCCGCAGGCCAATCTGGGCCAGATTGCGTGGCTGGCAGCAGATATATTCGATGCAGCCAGCCTCGATCGCGCATGCGAAGGCGCAGATGCCGTCGTCAATCTCGCGGGCAGCTTTTCGGACATGCACCGAGTGCATGTGACGGGAGGCGGTAATGTGGCCAGCGCCGCTGCGAGGGCGGGCGCAAAACACTATGTCCATATGTCCGCAATCGGCGCCGATGCGCAAAGCCCTTCCGCTTACGGCCAAAGCAAAGCTGGCGGAGAAGCCGCAGCGCGTGACGCCATGCCCGATGCTGTGATTTTGCGACCGTCGGTTGTTTTCGGGCGCGAGGATCAATTCATCAACCGGTTCGCCGGACTGATGCGGCTGTTGCCTGTCATGCCGATCATTGGCGGCAAGACAAGGTTTCAGCCAGTGTTTGCCGGCGATGTCGGGCACGCCATCTCACTGGCGCTGACTGGCAAACACAAAGCCCAATCTTTCGAACTCGGCGGACCGGACATCATGTCGATGGCCGAGATCAATCGCTGGATCGCCAAGCAAACGGGGCATAGCCCAGTGTTTATCGAAATGCCGGACGCGGCTGCCGCTGCCATGGCGAAGCTGACAGGGTGGCTTCCGGGTGCACCAATGAGCTGGGATCAATGGCTGATGTTGCAAAAGGATAATGTCGCCGATCCCGCTAAACCCGGCTTGGCCGATCTTGGCATTGTCGCGCGCTCGCTTGAACTCGAAGCGGAGGGCTGGCTTGTTCAATATCGCAAGCATGGCCGGTTTGCCGTCACCGGAACTCCCAAATGAGCGAAACGCTTTCGGCCATCATTCTTGGCATCGTAGAAGGCATCACGGAATTTCTGCCCGTTTCCTCGACCGGCCATCTGATCTTGGCCAGCGAGCTGCTGGGATATGATTCGGAGCGTTGGAAGCTGTTCAACATCGCGATTCAGCCAGGTGCGATTCTTGCCATCGCCGTGCTGTATTGGCGGACATTCCGGGATGTAATCCTCGGCTTGTTGAAGGCAGAGGCCGAATCAGTGGCATTTACACGCAACATTTTGCTCGCGTTCTTTCCGGCCGTGATCCTTGGCGTGATATTTGGCGATCAGATCGATCTGTTGCTCGAAAACGCCGTCGTGGTGGCATGGGCGTTGATCGTCGGTGGCTTTGCGATCCTGATCATCGAAAGGCTCGCCAAGACAACCGAGATCGCGGGAGTTCAGGCGATGAGCGCGCGTCAGTCGATAGGCGTCGGGCTTGCCCAATGCGTTGCGATGATCCCCGGTGTCAGTCGCTCAGGCGCGACGATCATGGGCGCAATGGCGATGGGAATCGACCGCAAGACCGCGGCAGAGTTCAGTTTCTTCCTCGCATTGCCAACGCTGACGGGGGCGACTGCGATGCAGATGTGGAAGGCTCGCGATGCGGTAACCGCTGATGATCTCAACCTGATTGCCATCGGGTTTGTCGTTTCGTTCGTGGTTGCGGTAGGCGTGGTAAAAGCGTTTCTTGCGGTGGTCACGCGATACGGGTTTGCGCCATTTGCATGGTATCGTATTGTCGCAGGGATCGCCGCGCTGATCTGGCTCGGTCAAGGGTAGGAGATGGATATGCGCGTTTTGCTAGTCGCAGCATTGGCCTTGGGTGGTTTCCCGGCGATCGCACAACCATCGAGCGAAGTGGCCACGGCGGTTCCTGTGACCGTATCGTTAGCGGCACCTGCGGTTGACGAGGCCAAGCTCGCGATCAGTCGCAAGGTTGCTGCCCGGCTCGTTCCTGACGGTGTGTTCAAAAAGGTCATGTCCGGCACGATGGACACCTTGACGAGCGGTATGATGGATCAGGTGCTCGATATGCCGCTCAAAACGCTGATCGGTCCCTTCCTCAAAGATGAGGCCGTTCTTGACGAAGTAGGCCCGGGAACACTGCGCGAAATCAGTGCTATTCTCGATCCTGCGTTCAAGGAACGGACCGATATGGGCATGAAAGCGATGCTCGGTGCGATGCGCGGATTGATGACATCTTTCGAACCCGAAATGAGAGAAGGAATGGCGCTTGCCTACGCCAATCGCTTCACAGAAGCCGAATTGTCCGAATTCGACCGATTTTTTTCGTCGCCGAGCGGCGCGAAATTCGCGTCCGAAAGCATGACGATCATGACCGATCCGGCAATCGCCAAACGCATGCAGGCGATCATGCCCAAAGTTATTGAGGCGATGCCCGAAATCATGAAGGCAACCGCTGCCGCGACCGACGGGCTGCCAAAGCCGCGTAGTTTCGAAGACCTCAACAAGGCCGAGCGCGCCAAGCTGGCCGAACTGATCGGGATTAGCGAAAAAGACTTCAAGAAAGAGCGCTGATGCCTATTCAGCAACGCGAAAGCCACTTGCCACTATCGCGCTATCAACCGGGGGCGGTTCCCCCGTCTTTCGGGAGGCACGCCATGCGTAAGGCGCTTCTTGCACTTTCACTGATTTCTGTAACCACTCCAGCCCTTGCTCAGTCCGAAACACAGCGCGATGCCGAAAAAATGGCCGATGTTCTCAATAATCCAGCGACGCAAGATATGGCGGCAGGGGCAGTTGGTGCTATAATGGACGCTATCCTCGATATGCGGATCGACGGAATCGCCAAGGCGATCGAGCCGCTGAACAAAGGAAAGACGTCGGCCCTTCCTGGCCGTACGATGCGTGATCTCGCGCGCCGGGACGATCCCGATTTCGAAGAAAAAATGCAAAGCGGCACGCGTCAGGCCGTCGGCTCGATCGGTGCGCTTGCCTCCGCGCTCGCCGTTGCAATGCCCGAATTCGAACGTGCGATGAAGCGGATGAAGGACGCTGTGCCCCAGCGTTTCTGAATCAATGGATGACGCGGGCCTGACCAGCGGTTATGGCCTGCGCTCCATGTGGTTGCTCTATCAGTTTCCCCTCTGCCCGTTCTCCCGCAAAGTCCGTCTGCTCCTCGGAGAAAAAGGCGTTGGCTATGAGTTGGTTCGTGAACATCCGTGGGAAAAACGTGACGAATTCATGGATCTGAATCCGTCAGGCCAGACGCCTGTACTCATCGAAAAAGATCGTAATATCACATTGATGAGTTCGGCTGCGATCTGCGAGTATTTTGAGGAGACTGTGAACACCGCCCCGATGATTTCGGGAACGGCCGTCAATCGCGCGGAAATTCGACGGCTTTCCGCATGGTTCGATGAACAGTTTTACAACAATGTTGTCGCGCCGTTGCTTCACGAGCGGATGTTGAAGCGCGTCCTCCACCGCGCAGCGCCCGATGGTGGCGCATTGCGCGATGCGATGAAGAATGCGAACCTGCTGCTCGATTATGTCGATTGGCTGCTCGACCATCGCAACTGGCTTGCTGGTGGAACGCTGAGCCTGGCCGATCTTGCCGCGGCGGCGCATATCTCGGTTGCCGACTATCTCGGTGGCATCGACTGGCGTGGGCATGAACAGACGCGCGGGTGGTATTCAGGCCTCAAATCGCGCCCCAGCTTTCGGCCGCTGCTGTCGGAACGGATGGAAACAGTGTCGCCGCCCGACTATTACGACAAGGTCGATTTCTGAAGCATCATGCCACAAGTTTCAGCCCGGGGCCGTCCGCATTCTCGAGTGAAACCGAAGCCACGCCCTCAATGCCTTCAATCTGTGCAGCCAGTTCCGCATCAAGCGTATAGTCCCGCCCAAGGCAAAGCGACGCCAGTGATGCGTCGACTTGAACCTCGACGAGAACCTGGCTGCGCCCGCCACGCGCGGGATGAAGCAAAGGCACGAGCCGGGATATGGTGGCAGGCTCTGCCAGCCGCACAATTGCCTTGATCCTCAAGCCACCGGCTAGCGATTCAAGACGCTGTGCGCGCTTGGCGGTCACTCTTGGGGTTTCCTCCCCCGCGCGTCTGTCGACTTCGGCGGTCACCAGCACGCAAGCCCCATCACGTGATGCCGCTTCGAGATCGGCAGCAACATTATCTTCAAAGCATGTCGCAGGAAATTGCCCCGAAGGGTCTGAAAACGTTGCAAGCGCATAGCGGCGTCCTCGTGCCGACGTCCGCCATTTCACGTCTTCGACCAGCACGGCCATTGTGATCACGCTGCGTTCGCCTTCGGCGGGAGGTGATGCACACAGATCGGCAAAACTCCGCGCCCGATGCGCGGTGGCTGCCATCCTGTAACGATCGACAGGGTGCGCCGAAAAATAAAAGCCGAAGGCGTCTCGTTCGGCGGCCATGCGTTCGGCAACCGTCCAGCTGACACCTGTCGGCAAGGGTATTTCCACCGAAGTTGAAGATTCTCCGCCGAATAGTCCGCCCTGCCCACTCGCACGCGCGTCTTCGGCACGGCTGGCGGCAGCAACAACCGCCTCAGCAACCGCAAAACTCGCGGCGCGATTGGTATGAAGACCATCGAACGCACCGCCCGCCGCAAGGCTTTCAACCTGCTTGCGATTGAGGGCACGCGCACCGATACGCTCGGCAAGATCGGCTATCGAACCGAATGGACCCGCGGTGCTGCGCTCCAGACACAGCTGCGCCATCGCGGCTTCGCCAACCCCCTTGAGGGCGCCCAGTGCATAACGGACAGCATGTCTGTCTTCGACCGTCTCAACCGAAAAATCTGCGCGACTGGCGTTGATGCACGGCGGCAAGCACATGACGTCAAGACGCCGCATATCGTCGGCAAAAATCGACAATTTGTCGGTATTCGACATGTCATAGCACATTGAGGCCGCGTAAAATTCTGCCGGGTAATGCGCTTTGAGCCATGCCGTCTGGTAGGCTAGCAGGGCATAAGCAGCGGCGTGGCTTTTGTTAAAACCATAGCCTGCAAACTTGTCGATCAAATCGAACAGTTCGTTCGCCTTCGCCGAAGGAATGCCATTTGTCTGGGCGCAACCAGCGACAAAATTGTCGCGCTGCGCATCCATTTCAGCCTGAATTTTCTTGCCCATTGCACGCCGGAGCATGTCGGCACCGCCAAGCGAATAGCCAGCAAGAATTTGTGCCGCCTGCATCACCTGTTCCTGATAGACGAACACACCATAGGTCTCGCCCAAGATTGTTTCGAGCAAAGCGTGCGGATATTCGATTTTCACGCGGCCGTTTTTTCGGTCTCCGAACAAGGGAATATTGTCCATCGGCCCCGGACGGTAGAGCGAGACGAGCGCAATGATGTCACCAAAACCGGTCGGGCGCACCGCCGCTAGCGTGCGACGCATCCCTTCCGATTCGAGCTGGAAAACACCAACCGTGTCGCCCTTTTGGAGCAGGCGATAGACAGCCGGATCGTCCCACGAGAGCGCATCAAGGTCGGGGCGATTGCCGATCCGCTCTTCGATAAGATCGATGGCCTTTCGCAGCACCGACAATGTCTTGAGCCCCAAAAAATCGAATTTGACCAGTCCCGCATACTCGCAATACTTCATGTCGAATTGCGTCACGGGCATGTCAGAGCGCGGATCGCGGTATAGCGGAACAAGGTTTGCCAGCGGCCTGTCTCCGATGACTACTCCTGCGGCGTGTGTCGAACTGTGTCGCGGCAGGCCTTCCAGCTTTAAGGCAAGATCGAACAGGCGGCGCACCTGAATATCATTCTTATATTCTGCGGCTAGTTCTGAGACGCCGTTGAGAGATCGTTGCAGACTCCACGGATCGGTCGGGTGGTTGGGGACGAGCTTTGCGAGCCTATCGACCTGACCATAGCTCATCTGCAAAACGCGGCCTGTATCCTTGAGCACCGCGCGTGCCTTCAGCCGTCCGAATGTGATGATCTGCGCAACGTGATCGCTGCCATATTTTGTCTGGACGTAGCGGATCACCTCTTCGCGACGCGTTTCGCAGAAATCGATATCGAAATCGGGCATCGACACGCGTTCGGGATTCAAAAACCGTTCGAACAGCAATCCCAGCTTGATCGGATCAAGATCGGTGATCGTCAGCGCCCATGCAACAAGCGATCCGGCGCCCGATCCACGACCCGGGCCAACGGGAATGCCCTGCCGCTTCGCCCACTGGATAAAATCTGCAACAATCAGAAAATAGCCCGAAAAACCCATATTCGAGATGACATTGATTTCGAATGCAAGCCGATCCCGATAACCTTGAACATCGTCAACAGGGACCGCATTCAAACGATCGGCAAGCCCGGCTTCAGCGGAATCGCGTAACTTATCAGCCTCGCCATCTTTGTGGCCAACCCTCGGCAGAATAGGGTCTCGGCGTGGAGCCATGACAGCGCAGCGTTGCGCGATGACGAGCGTATTTGCCAGCGCCTCGGGCAAATCGGCAAACAGCATTCGCATCTCACGCGCGGGCTTCATCCAGCTATCGGGCGAGCTTTTTTGCCGATCATCATGATCGACATAGGTCGATCCTGCGATACATAACATGGCATCATGCGCCTGATGAAACTCGGCTTCGGCGTAACAGGCGGGATTGGTTGCAACCAACGGCAGGTCGAGCCTATACGCAAGCGCGATCAGCGCCTCTTCTGCTTTGGCTTCGTCGGGGTCCATCCGGCGGCAAATCTCGATGTAAAAGCGACCACGATAAATCTGCGCAAGCTGATCGGCATAGCTGATCGCGGCGTGATCCTGATCTTCGGCAAGCAGCCTGACCAAAGCCCCCTCCCCGCCCGCCGTCAATGCAATCAGCCCATCTGAATATGCCGCAAGATCGGCAAATGTAACATGCGGGGGTTCGCCGGAAGGGCGATCAAGATGGGCCTTCGACACGAGCTGGCAGAGATTGCCATACCCCTCCTCATCCTGCGCCAGCAATGCAAGCCAATCATAAGCAGGTGGCACAGTATCAGGCCGCTCAGGCCGGGACACCGCAATCAGGCTACCGATGATCGGCTGAACCCCTGCAGCGGCACAGGCATCTGAAAACGGCATTGCACCATAGAGGCCGTTGCGATCGCATATCGCTGCTGCGGGAAACCCCAACGCCTTTGCTCGTTCCGCAATTGCTTTGGGCTCGATTGCTCCTTCGAGCATCGTATATGCCGAGAATATGCGCAGAGGGACAAATGCAGCGAAGCTCATGCGAAGAAGCCTTGCGCGCTCGATCCGATTCGCAACAGCCTAAATGACAGGAAAATCGATGCGTTCGGAAAGTTCGATGATCTGACCAATGTTCAGCGTTCCCAAAGCTCCGGCATCGATGATGATCCTCTGACGATCGCCCGAACGTCGCTGGAGAACGTCGCGAACAAGCGCCGCAAGGCTGCCTTCTGATATTGCGGTGAAATCGAAATAGAGGTCAGAGCCGTCGTCGGTACGCTCCATCAGCTTCGCAGGCGCCATCCAGTCAATCGCCGTCATCGCCGGCTCTCTTTGCCAATCTTGCGCCGGATGTCGCGCACGCTCGACCACGCGCCATACGCAACCAGAACGGCGAGAAATATCCACACCCAGATCGGGATGTCGCGGCCTGCGATGGCGAGGTAGATATAGGCTGAGATAAAGCAAAGCCCCGCGCACATTGCCGGGATCAATGTGCTGCGCCCGGCCCGTGCGCGACGGACAAGCCAAGCGACCGAAATCAGAAAGAACGGGATGGCGCCGACATAGATTGCACCGAAAATATAGGGATTGACGCCGTAAGCCGCGCCAAGCCCGAGAAACCATTGATGAATTGCAGCAAAGTTCATTTCGGCAAGGCTAAAGCAGCTTGTCGATTTCGGTCGTCAGGCTCTCGGGCTTCTCGGTCGGTGCATGACGTGAAACAACCTTGCCGTCCTTGTCGATCAGAAATTTGGTGAAATTCCATTTGATCGCCTGGCTGCCCAGCAACCCGGGCTTGGCCTTTTTGACATGTTTATACAGCGGGTCTGCGCCATCGCCGTTGACTTCGACCTTAGCCATAATTGGAAAACTAACATCGTAATTGAGCGAGCAGAAACTTGCGATCTCATCGGCATCGCCAGGCTCTTGCGCGCCAAACTGGTTGCAAGGAAACGCCAGGATCGCGACGTCATCGCCATATTTGCGGTGAAGAGCTTCCAGTCCTGCGTACTGCGGCGTGAAACCGCATTTTGACGCCGTGTTGACGATCAGAATCGGCTTGCCGGCATAGTCCGAAAGCGGCTGAACCGACCCATCGGACTTTTTAACACTGAATTCGTGCACGGTCATTGGTTCGCCTTTCGAAAGCCAATGTGCGTGCTTCACCCCGTCAGGCTGCGTCTTCGGCCTGTTTCTCGGTGTAAACGCGCACGGGTTCCTTGCGACCCTCGACTACGTCACTGTCTATAACAACCTGATCGACCCCGTCCATCCCGGGGAGATCGAACATTGTATCGAGCAGGATATTCTCAACAATCGACCGCAAGCCGCGTGCGCCTGTTTTGCGCTCGATCGCCTTTTTGGCGATGGTCTGCGTTGCATCTTCGGTAAACCGCAGCGCGACATTTTCCATATCGAACAGCTTTTGGAACTGCTTGATCAGCGCGTTCTTCGGCTCCTGTAGAATGGTGACCAAAGCGGCAATGTCGAGGTCTTCGAGTGTCGCAATCACAGGTAGCCGCCCGACAAACTCAGGGATCAGCCCGTATCGCAACAAATCCTCTGGCTCCACCGA
>JANOQL010000356.1:0-5321 GCA_031414835.1 Sphingomonadales bacterium
ATGACGACTGATTGCACCCCGCGCTACTGCTATGCTGATCCAGTTGAAGGCGGCAAGCAGGCGGTGGCCGAGGCGTATCGCAACCTCTGCGCGGTCGGTGCAAAGCCGCTTGCGATCACCAACTGCCTTAACTTTGGCAACCCTCAGCGGCCCGAAATCATGGCGCAAATTGTGGGTTGTTTGGAGGGCATGAGTGAGGCGTGCATCGCGCTCGATATGCCCATCGTGTCAGGGAATGTGTCACTCTATAACGAAAGCAAAGCCACGGGCGGCGGGAGCGCGATCCTGCCAACGCCCGCAATTGGCGGCGTGGGGTTGCTGAAGGATTGGCGTAAGGCAGTGGGGGTCGGATTTAAGGCCGAAGGTGAAGATGTTGTCCTGATTTTTGGAGCCAAGACCGGGCATCTCGGCCAATCACTTTGGTTGCGCGAGGTCTGCGGGTTGGAAGATGGAACGCCGCCGCCCATCGACCTAGAGATGGAAGCAGCTGTTGGCACCCATGTTCGCCAACTAATCGACGCAGGGCGAGTGTCTGCTGTCCACGACGTTTCCGATGGCGGCTTCCTTGTCGCCGTAGCCGAAATGGCTCTTGCTGGCGGCATTGGTGCAGAAATTGGCCTTGGTGAGGCGTCAGGTCTTACAGGGTGGGCTTTCGGCGAAGACCAATGCGCATACGTTGTGACCATGAAAGATGCACTCTCCTACCAGCGCGAAAGCAATACCCGGCACGTCACAGCAATTGTCATGGGATCAACCGGCGGCAACTCACTCAGGTTGTCGAGCATGGATAAAGCAATTGGCGAAATCCCCCTGGCCACCCTCCGCGCCGCGCATGAGGGGTTCTTCCCCAAGCTGATGGACGGCTGACGACTCGATTGATAGGGTTCCGACCATGCGGATGAACCAGCCTGATGTTGACGTGATCCGGACTGCGGCATACGAGGTTTTCGGTGCCGACGCGGTCGTGCGCTTGTTCGGCAGTCGGACCGACGATCAGAAGCGCGGCGGCGATATCGATATTCATATCGAGGCCGCTCCTCACCTTGCGACGTTTGCAAATCGTATCAAGCTCGACGGACTGATCTGGCGTCGTCTCGAAGAGGAGCGGAAAATCGACATCGTCGTTGCGGTCAAAGATGGACCGCGACGGTTGATCGACACTGCGGCGATCAGAACCGGCATCATATTGTGACGGCAACAACTGTCGCCGAAACGCTTGAAGCCGCCACCCATTTGTCGGGTCAGCTCGACCGCTTGACTGCTGACAATCGTATCGGCTTTCCTTTGTCCGCTGAACAGATAAGCGGATGGAATGACGATCAGCGGCTTGTGCTTTACGGATATCTGTTCCTGTTCGAGCAATTGCAGGAACTCATCGCCAAACGCGCGCTTTGTGGTCTGCTCGCCTTCGAAGCGGAGGATGTTGCGGCGATGTCTGCGCGCGATGTCGCCGACCGTTCGGAGAAGCTCGGCATTATCGAGAGCGCCGATATCTGGCGGAACCTGATCAAAGTCCGAAATACCCTCGCGCACGATTATCCGATGGATCTTGCGGCCCAAGCCGAGCGCGCCAACGTGGTGCGAGACGCAGTTCCGGAATTGCTGGCGATGACGCAAGCAGTTCTAGCGTATGCGGAAAAACTGGATCTGACTGAAAGATGAGCCAAGGTGCGATCCGCGTCGGCATTGGCGGGTGGACCTTTGAGCCGTGGCGCGGGGTGTTCTACCCGCCCGGCCTGCCTCAAAAGCGCGAGCTTGAACATGCCGCACAGCATGTCACCGCGATCGAGATCAATTCGACATTCTACGGACGCCAGAAGCCTGCGACCTTTGCGGCTTGGGCGAAGGCAGCGCCTGAAGGATTCAAGTTCAGCCTCAAGGCTTCGCGCTATGCCACCAATCGCAAGCTGCTTGCCGAAGGTGGTGATTCGATCAAGATGTTCCTCGAACAAGGCTTCGCCGAGCTGGGCGACCGGCTGGGACCGATACTGTGGCAATTCGCGGCGACCAAGACTTTCGACGCCGATGATTTCGCGCGCTTCCTCGATCTGATCCCCGACGTGCAGGACGGCGTGACGCTGCGCCATGCGCTCGAACCACGGCATGAGAGTTTCCGCGACCCGGCCTTTTACGCGCTCGCCAAGGCACGCAACATGGCGATCGTGTTCGCCGACAGCGACGTGTATCCATGCATCGACGAACCGACCGCCGACTTTGCCTATGCCCGGCTCCAGAGGACGCAGGAGGGTGTCGCGACTGGCTATGACGATGCTGCAATCGACGGCTGGGCGAAGAAGGCGCGCGACTGGGGCTCGGATGGGCGCGACGCCTATGTGTTTTTCATCGCAGGCGCCAAGGTCCACAACCCTGCTGCCGCGCAGGCGTTGATCGCGCGGCTCGGCTGATGCCCGAGGGCTATTCAGGCACGCCGCTGGCGAAGAAGCTGTCGCTCAAGGACGGGCTAAGCGTCTGGTTTTATACGATGCCCGACAGCGTTCGCGCCGAGATTGGCAGCATCGATGTCGTTGCGCGCCCCGGCCCCGAGCCTGGCCTTGACGCCGCGCACATCTTCACGACCGAGCGTGCCGAAATGGAGCGACTACTAGCCGAACTCCGCCACACCATTGCCCCTACCGGTTTCGTCTGGGTCAGCTGGCCCAAGAAAGCCTCCAAAGTGCCAACCGACATCACCGAAGACACGATCCGCGAGATCTGCCTCCCAATGGGCTGGGTCGATGTGAAGGTGTGTGCCGTCGATGCCATCTGGTCGGGGTTGAAACTGATGATCCGCAAGGAATTGCGATGACGCCGCACGACCAGACCCCGTGGCTGCCCTATCCCGATAGGGCCGATGCCGAACGGATTGCGGCGGCGCAGGCCTTTTACGAAACCATTCGCACGCGGCGCACGTGCCGCTTCATCGGCAATGCCCCGGTGCCAAATGAGGCAATCGAGGCGGCGATCATGTCGGCAGGCACAGCGCCTTCAGGTGCGAACCATCAGCCGTGGCATTTCACGGTTGTCACTTCGCCCGATCTCAAGCGTCGCATCCGGGCGGAGGCCGAAGTTGAGGAGCGTGAATTTTACGCGGGAAAAGCGGGCAAGGACTGGCTTGATGCGCTGGCGCCGCTTGGCACCGATGATGACAAGTCGTATCTTGAAGACGCGCCTGCGTTGATCGTGATCTTCGGGCAGCGCAAAGGTGGGCTGCGTCCGGGTAACGAGAAGCAAAACTATTATGTGACCGAAAGCGTCGGCATCGCGACCGGCTTTCTGCTCGCCGCGCTCCATATGGCAGGGCTGGCGACGCTGACGCACACGCCCAACCCGATGCGGTTCCTCAACGATCTGTGCGGGCGGCCTGCGCACGAAAAGCCGGTGATGATCGTCGTTGTCGGCCATCCGACGCCTGATGCGACGATCGCGGTTCACGCGACGATCAAAAAGCCACTCGAAGAGATTGCCAGCTGGCTGTGAGCAGCGGCAGCGGCACCCGATACCGCAGCCTCGATGCGATCCGCGGCTTTGCGGTGATGGGCATCCTGCTGATGAACATCGTCGGCTTTGCGCTGCCCGAGGCGGCGTATATCACGCCTGCCGCTTATGGGTCCGAAGGTCCGGCCGATTATGCGACATGGGCGGCGACTTTCATCCTGATCGACGGCAAGATGCGCGGGCTGTTTTCGATGCTGTTCGGCGCGTCGATGCTGCTGGTTTACCAGCGCGCCGAGGCTGCCAATGGCACCGGGCGACCGACGCATATCCGGCGGATGCTGGTGCTGCTGCTATTCGGCGCGATCCATTATTACCTGATCTGGCTGGGCGATATCCTGATCCTGTATGCGCTGTGTGGGCTGGTCGGGCTGTGGTTGCTGCGGCTTGATGACGGGCAACTGACCAAATGGATGATCGGGCTTTTCGTCATCGGTTTTGTCATCATGGCGGGGACGGCAGCAGGGTTGTTTGCGATGCAATATGCCGCGACGATGCCGGGGGCTGATGCCGAGCTCGTCACCTCATACCGCGAAATGATGACCGAGTTCGGGGCTGATGGCCCGGGGGCGTTTGCGGGCGAAGTCGCGCTGCATCGCGGCAGTTGGTCGGGCATCGTCCAGAACCAGCTGACCGACGGGCTGTTCGATCCGCTGGTGCTGTTTGCGCTGAGTGCCGCCGAAACACTGGGGCTGATGGCACTGGGGATGATGCTGTTCCGCAATGGCTTCCTCACAGGCGGGTGGACGCGGGAGCGATACACCGGCTTCATGCTCCGGGCTTACGCCATCGGTATTCCGCCGCTGTGCGCGCTTGCCGCGTGGAGTTGGGCCACGGGCTTCGATCCGGTTGTTGTACTGTCGAGCTTTATCGCCTGGTCGATGCCGTTCCGGATCGCAGTGATGCTCGGCCATGCGGCACTGCTGATGCTGATCATCGACCGCTACATCGACCGCCCGATGATTGCGCGTGTCGAAGCGGCCGGGAAGGCCGCGTTCACCAATTACCTCGGCACATCGATCGTGATGACAGGCATTTTCTATGGCTGGGGGCTGGGACTGTATGGCGAACTCACCCGCTGGCAGGTCTATCTGGTCGTGCCGCTGGCGTGGGCGATGATGCTGCTCTGGTCAAAACCGTGGCTCGATCGGAATCGCTATGGTCCGCTCGAATGGCTGTGGCGCAGCCTGTCACGCGGGCAAATGCAAACGATGCGCAAATAAGCTATTGCGAGGCGCTCGCATACAAACTAGAGAATGATTCGCAACAGCGAGGGTTTTTCATGGTTGTCTGTGTCTGCAATGCCATCCGCGAAACCGATGTTCGTTGCGCCGCGCGTGAAGGCGCGTGCAACCCCGGCAAGGCCTATGCGCGCTTCGGCAAGCGACTCCAGTGCGGCCAGTGCGTGCCTTTTGCGCGCGACATCATCAGGGCCGAGCGCGCGATTGCTTGCTAGTCGCAATAGCTTCGAAATGCCGGTTTTCCGCCATTTTTGAGTTTCGCGTGCGGCCGATTGCTGCTATTCGCCTGTGATAATTCCACGTGAAGGATAGCATCATGAAGGGCGACCCCAAGGTCATCGAACTGCTCAACACCTGCCTCAAGAATGAGCTGACTGCGATCAACCAGTATTTCCTCCACTACCGGATGCTCGATCATTGGGGCGTCAAGAAACTCGCCAAGTTCGAATATGGCGAATCGATCGACGAGATGAAGCACGCCGACAAGCTCGCCGAACGCATCCTGTTCTTGGACGGCCTCCCCAATTTCCAGCTGCTCGGCCGGTTGCGGATCGGCGAAAGCGTCGAGGAAATCCTCAAGGCCGATCT
>JANOQL010000357.1:0-7458 GCA_031414835.1 Sphingomonadales bacterium
CCAGGCAGTGGCCGTGCAAGTGCCCGAGGTCCGTCAGCATGGACATTGCCTGTGGCCGTAACGTGCGATGACGGGGCGGCCAGCGGCGGCATCGGGGACGATGCCGGGATGTACGGCGAAGGCAGCTTAGGCGCGCCCAGCCTCGGGAGGCAGGCTTGACCTCACAAGCCCGCCACTTGCACCGCATCCCGGATCGAAAACCAGCCGACGTCATAGAAATCGTCGTACGGCGTCATGTCCCTTCTCGAATGGGCCTGTCCGACATTTGGCACCGGGGCCAGTTGCCCGGCGAGATTTACGACCCCACGCGGCGCACATCGTGCGGACCGCGGTTTTGGCGTGGCTCATCCGGCTGGCCCCGGAGCGCTGCCTCTCAGTGTCGGGTTCGCGCGAAGGCGCGAAGGCGCGAAGGGTGTGCGCCGCAGGCTCTTATCCTCAATCTTGGCGCAACGTGCGCATCAGTCGAAGATCGAGTTCCTGCGCTTCGCGCCAAGCTCCCTTCGCGCCTTTGCGCCTTCGCGCCTTCGCGCGAACCCAAGCGGCAGCCCCTAGGCTCAACCACCCGGCAGAAAAGCAGCCTTGGCGGCGCGCTGCTTCCCGCCTAGATGCTCCTCCGATGATCCTCGTTATCGACAATTATGACAGCTTCACCTGGAACCTCGTCCATTATCTGATGGAGCTGGGCGCCGAGGTTGAGGTCGTCCGCAACGATGCAATTTCGGCTGGGCAGGCAATGTCGAGCGGGGCCGAGGCGTTCCTGATTTCACCCGGGCCGTGCACCCCTGACACCGCTGGCATCAGCCTCGAACTCGTCGCGGCGTGTGCGGAGGCGAACCGCCCGCTGCTCGGCGTGTGTCTTGGCCACCAGGCAATCGGTCAGCATTTCGGCGGGCAAGTCGTTCGCGGCGGGCTGATGCACGGGAAGACGTCTCCGGTCAGCCACGACGGCACTGGGCTGTTCGGCGGTCTCCCCTCGCCTTTCACCGCGACGCGATACCATTCGCTGATCGTCGCTGACATTCCCGAGACCCTGATCGTCAACGCCACGAGCGATGACGGCCACGTGATGGGCTTCCGCCACGCAACGCTGCCGATCCACGGCGTCCAGTTCCACCCCGAAAGCATCGCAACTGAACATGGCCATGCGATGCTCGCCAATTTCATGATGCTCGCCGGAATGGCCGTGAAAGAGCGCGCGTGACGCCGATTGCCTTCACGCTGACCGAGGCTGACATGCTCGCTGGCAACCGGCTCGCCATCCGCCGCTCGGTGCGCAAAGGCGCGCCGCGATATGCGCTGGCGGTGGTCGCGATTTCGCTCGGCGTCACGCTGATCGCCTGTGCCTTGCAACCGCGAGATTTTGCCGATGTGGCATTCCTGTTCGGCAAGATCTTTGCGATCTACATCGCGCTCGCCTTCGTGCTCGCCATTCTCGTGCTGTTCTTTGCGCCCAAACAGCGTGCGAAGAAGAACTTCAAGCAGATGCCCGCGCTTCGCAAAGGGCAGACGGTGGCGTGGGACGGCACATCGATCGCGTTTACGTCAGAATACGGCAACGCCACCATTCCGCTTGCCGAACTCCATCAATGGGCCGCCGATGACGGGGCCAATGACGGAATAGTGATCCTCTACCCCGCCGATCATCTGTTTTACATGCTGCCTGCGCGCGTGTTCACCACCGAAGCCGACCGCGATGCGTTGATCGCCGCGCTCGAAGCCAGCCCAGTGGCGCGGATATGACGCCGCTGTCGTTCGACGAAGCCGATGCGCTGTTCGGGAAGATCCTCGATGGCGAATTGCCTGACGATGAGGTCGCGGCGATCCTCACCGCGATGGCCGGCCGCGATGAGACTGCGGAGGAAATCGCAGGCGCGGTCACTGCGATGCGATCACGGATGATCGCGATTACGGCGCCACCCGGAGCCATCGATGTGTGCGGCACCGGCGGCGATGGCAGCCACAGCCTCAATGTCTCGACTGCCGTCGCGATCGTCGTTGCCGCGTGCGATGTGCCGGTCGCCAAACATGGCAACCGCGCAGCCTCATCGAAGGCGGGCGCGGCGGACACACTGGAAGCGCTTGGCCTCAACCTCGACCGCGCGAGCGAGACGGCAGAGGCCACGCTCGCCGATCTCGGCATCTGTTTCCTGTTCGCGCAAAAGCATCACCCCGCACTCGCCAAGCTCGCCCCGATCCGCAAGGCGATCGGGCGGCGGACGATCTTCAACCTGACCGGGCCCGCCGCCAACCCTGCGCGTGTTACCCGCCAACTGATCGGCGTCGCGCGGCCCGATTTCATGGGCGTCTATGCAGGCGCGCTGGCACTTCTCGGCTATGACGATGCGATGCTGGTCGCAGGCGATGAACCGCTCGATGAACTGTCGGTTTCGGGGCCGAGCAGCGTGATCCGGGTGTCTAGCAGCGCCTACTCCGATCAGCCTGAGCTTGTCGAAGGCCTGCCTTCTTCCGCTGGCAGCAGCGAGAAGAAAAGCAGCCCTTCGACAAGCTCAGGGAAATCGGGTTTGGGAATGGGCTTGAATCGCATCACCCCAGCCGATGCAGGCCTTGCCATTCACCCGCCCGAAGCGCTGCGCGGTGGCGATCCTGCTTACAATGCCGCTGCCCTCCGCCGCCTGCTCGATGGCGAAGCGGGCGCGTATCGCGACGCCGTTCTCCTCAACGCCGCTGCCGCGCTGATGGTGGCTGGCCACACCACCGATTGGCGCGAAGGCGTGGAAGAAGCCGCCGAAGCGATCGACAAGGGGCTGGCCAAAGCGCTGCTCGACTGCTGGATTGCGTATCGATGACCGACAAGCTCGCTGAAATCTGTGCGACCAAGCGCGAAGAGGTTGCCGCGCGCAAACCGCTCGGGCTGGCGCACTGGCCGACGCCTTCGCCTGTGCGCGGGTTCGAGGCCGCGCTTCGGGCGAAGGCCGCCGCGGGCTTTGCGCTGATCGCTGAAATCAAGAAGGCCTCTCCCTCCAAAGGGTTGATCCGCGCCGATTTCGATCCGCCCGCCCATGCGCGGGCCTATCAAGCGGGTGGGGCGGCGTGCCTTTCGATCCTCACCGATGCGCCTTATTTTCAGGGGCATGAGGAGTATCTGATCGCCGCGCGCGCGGCGTGCACCCTGCCCACCTTGCGCAAGGATTTCATGGTCGATCCTTGGCAGTGCGCCGAAGCGCGCGCGATGGGGGCCGATGCGATCCTGATCATTGTGGCCGCGCTCGACGATACCGCGATGGTCGAGATTGAAGAAGCCGCGCACGCCGAAGGGCTCGATGTGCTCATCGAAGTGCATGACGAGGCCGAGATGGAGCGCTCGCTAGCACATCTCAAATCGCGGCTGATCGGGGTCAATAACCGCAACCTCAAGACCTTCGAGGTCGATCTGGCGACGACAGAACGGCTGGCAAAGATGGTGCCGAGTGACGTGCTGCTCGTTTGCGAAAGCGGGATCGCCACCCATGCCGATTGCCTGCGAATGGCCGATCACGGTATCGCCGCCTTCCTCGTCGGTGAAAGCCTGATGCGTCAGGATGACGTCGAGGCCGCGACGCGCAAGCTGCTGACCGGCGCATGACCCGGCTCACCCATCTCGATGCGGCGGGCAATGCCGCGATGGTCGATGTTTCTGCCAAGTCGGATACCCTGCGCGAAGCGGTGGCCGAAGGGCGGATCGCGATGTCCTCAGAGGCGCTGGCCGCAATCAAGGCAGGCAGCCTCGACAAGGGCGATGCGCTGTCCACCGCCCGGATTGCGGGCATCATGGCGGCCAAGCGCACCAGCGACCTGATCCCGCTCTGCCACCCGTTGATGCTGAGCAAGGTTGGGGTCGATTTCGATTTCGAAGCGGATGGCATTCGCGCCACCGCGGCCATCCGCCTTACCGGCAAAACCGGTGTCGAGATGGAGGCACTGACCGCAGTCTCGGTCGCGCTGCTGACGCTGTATGACATGGCCAAGGCCATCGACAAATCCATGACAATTTCGGGCGTCCGCTTGCTGTCCAAAACCGGCGGCAAATCGGGCGACTGGCGCGCATGATCGATCTGGCCGAAGCGCAGGCGCGGCTGCTGGCGCTGGCGTCGAAAACGCCTGTTGAAACACTATCGCTGTTCGAAGCAAATGGTCGCTGGGCGGCCACCGATCTCAACGCACTGCGCACCCAGCCCGCACGCGATCTTTCGGCAATGGATGGATACGCGATCCGGTTTGCCGAGCGGCCCGGCCCGTGGCGGATGATCGGGGAATCGGCGGCGGGGCGCGCGTTCGGCGGTGCAATGGCGCCCGGAGAGGCCGTCCGCATCTTCACAGGCGCAGCGCTTCCCGATGGGGCCGACACGATCCTGATTCAGGAGGACGCCCGGGTAACCGAAGGCATCCTCGAAATGACGGGCGAAGGCCCGCCTGCCAAAGGCGCGCATGTGCGGGCGGCGGGAAGCGATTTCCACACAGGCGACGCGATCCTCAGCACAGGTGACCTGGTGACGCCCGCCCGGATCGCACTCGCCGCCCTTGCCGGACACGCCAACATTTCCGTCCATCGAAGGCCGCGCATTGCGCTCATCTCGACTGGCGATGAACTCCGGTTGCCGGGCTCGCCCGATCGACCCGATACGATCCCCGCTTCGAATGCCCCGATGCTCACCGCCCTGCTCGCGCCGGTTGCCGAGGTGATCGACTGGGGCATCGTGGCCGACGACCTGGAAACGCTGCGGGCGTGCTTTGCAGGCATTGCAGACGTCGATATTGTCATCACCACAGGCGGCGCATCGGTTGGCGATCACGATCTTGTCCGCCCCGCGCTAGAAGCCGCCGGGGCCAATCTCGATTTCTGGAAAATCGCGATGCGCCCCGGAAAGCCTGTCATGGCGGGGCGGCTGGGCGATGCAATCGTCATCGGGCTGCCTGGCAATCCGGTTTCGGCCTATGTCACTGCGTTTCTAATGGCGCTCCCGGTTGCACGGCACATGGCAGGATCGCGTTCACCTTATCCGTTAGCAATTCCAGCACGTCTTGGCGTTGCGCTTGCCGCAAACGGGCCAAGGCTCGACCACAGACGGGCCGTGCTCACCGCCGGGATTGTAACGCCGGCACCCACCAACGACAGTGCCATGCTGGCAGCGCTCGCCGCTTCGAATGCACTGATCGTTCGCGAACGCTATGCACCGGTGGCGGCTGTCGGAGCCACCATATCGGTTTACCAACTTGACTGAAAACAGGTGTGGAACAAAAGGACTTGACCTGTTCCACCTTCGCTACTAATCGTTCGGCGTTCGTTCCTTCTGGAGGCCACGAGATGCTGACGCGCAAACAACATGAACTGCTGTTCTATATCCATGATCGGCTTGCCGAAACCGGCATTTCGCCGTCTTTCGAAGAAATGAAGGATGCGCTCGATCTCAAATCGAAATCGGGCGTGCACCGGCTGATCACGGCGCTCGTTGAACGCGGCTTCATTGAACGGCTGCCCAATCGCGCCCGCGCGCTTGAGGTTGTGAAAATGCCTGAACGCGGCGGTGAAACCCGTGCTGTCTCGACATCGAATGTCGTGCATCTGGCGCCGAAGCCAAAGGTTAAGGATCAGCGGTCATCCGAACCCGCCAATGATGTGATCGATATTCCTCTGCACGGACGGATTGCCGCAGGCGTCCCGATCGAAGCAATGGAAACGCAGGCGATGCTGTCGGTTCCGGCGGCATTGCTTGGCGCGGGCGAACATTTCGCGCTCGAAGTGTCAGGCGATTCGATGGTCGAAGCCGGCATCCTCGACGGCGATTACGCGCTGGTGCGCAAAGTCGATGTCGCGCGCGAAGGCGAAATCGTCGTGGCGCTTGTCGAAGATCATGAAGCCACGCTCAAATATTTCCGCCGCGAAGGCTCGATGGTGCGGCTCGATCCTGCGAACCGCGCGTATGAACCGCAGCGTTATAACCCCGCGCAGGTTCAGATTCAGGGTCGGCTTGCAGGATTGCTCCGGCGGTATTGAGTGGGTGGTGGCGCGTCGACGATCCATGGGTGATCGTCGGCGGGCGGTCGCACGGTCGTGATGCGCTGATCGGCCAGGTGGATCGATACGCCGCCGCTTGCCCCGAGCCTTTCAGGGTCGAGCTTGATCCAGCGCGGTGTGCAGCCCTTGGGCAATCGCCGATCGCTCACGATAATGTCTACCGAAGTGCATAGGGCGGTGATCTCGGCCCATGGCAGGCGATAGCCGCTGCGGGTGGCGGCAACATTCCAGTTGCGACCATTGCGCCGGAGCGTGACGATGCACAGGTCGCGGCTGCATCGCGCGCCGGGCCAGGCATCGAGTGCGACCGCGTCGGCCGTCTCGCCTGACTGTTCGTTCAGCACATCGCGGATATAGTCTCCGGCGCGGTCACGCAGGATCGCGCTGCCGCGATCATCGTGGATTGCCATGTGCCTCCCGTCGCCTGTGACAAGGATGTCCGCTGGCCGGGCGCTCAACGCGATGATCGCACCGACGGCAAACGGGATGAGGCCGGCAAACCGCACCCGCGTTGACCAGAGCAGCACCCAGAGCCCGCCCGCAACCATCATGGCAAATCCGACGACCGGCATCGTTGGCAGTGCGGTCATCGCGCCGGGCGTCGCGGCGACGGTGCGCGCGAGCCACAGCAGCAGTCCGAGCGACTGGCCCGTCACCCACCAGAACGGCGCACCCAGCCCGGCGACGTCGAACAACATCGCGAGCGCCTGCATCGGCATGATGACAAATGTCGTCAGCGGTATTGCGACGATATTGGCAAGTGCGCCATACAGCCCCGATTTGTTGAAATGGAACAAGGCGATCGGGGCCAGCACCAGTTCGACCGCAATCCCTGTCACCAGCAGCGATGCAAAGATCCGCCCCAGCTTCACGACAAATCCTTCCTCGCGCGCCAGCGTCAGCGCACGCACCAGCGGCAATTCGTGCAGAGCCACAATCGCAGTGATTGCCGCGAAACTCAGCTGAAAGCTCGGCCCGATCACCGCTTCGGGAATGAACAGCAACACGATCAGTGCGCCCGTCGCCACCAGCCGCAGCGTGATCGCCTCTCTCCCCATCGCCAGCCCGCCGAGCACCAGCACCGCGGCGATGCACGATCGGATCGTCGGCACTTCGGCCCCTGTCAGCACGGTGTAACCGATCCCGGCAAGCGCCCCTGCCAGCGCCGCGATAATCGGCAATCGCACCCGCAATGCGAGCCAACCGCTCATCGCCAGCAACCGCAGCGTCATCCACATCGTGGCTCCGACAACCGCAGTGATGTGCAAGCCGCTGATCGATAGCAGATGCGTCAGCCCGCTCGAGCGCATCGCCTCTTCATCGGCTTCGTCGATCCCGCCCCTGTCTCCTGTTGCAAACGCGGCTGCGATCCCGCCAGCACTGCCTTCAAGCTGGAAACGCACATGCGTCGTCAGCCGGTCGCGAAATCCATCGCTCGCAGCCGC
>JANOQL010000358.1:0-1617 GCA_031414835.1 Sphingomonadales bacterium
GATCGGTTCTCAAGGCGCCGGGCGCAACCAGTTCGTGACCGAGGTGTTCCGCCTGCGGTCGATTGATTCGTCGTCGGCGGTCGAGACGCTGCGGCCTTTGGTCAGCCGTGAAGGATCGGTCACGGCCAACCGTGCGGGCAACAGCCTCGTGGTTGCCGATTACGCCGACAATATCCGCCGCATCCGCACCCTTTTGGGCCGGATCGATACCGATGGGGCGGCAACCGAACTGATCACTCTGAGAAACGCAGGCGCGCGCGAAATCGCGACATCGCTTCAGCAGCTTGCGACAGGCGGGCAGACGAGCGGTGCGCCCGTATCGGTTTCGATCGTCGCCATCGACAGCAGCAATTCGATTGCGTTGCGCGGCGATCGGGCAACTGTGGCGCGGTTTACCGCCATCGCGCGCGATCTCGACAAAAGTGCGGCCAGCGGCACCGAGGTGCGCGTGATCTGGCTCCAGCACGCAGATGCAGACAAGATGCTGCCCGTCCTCCAGCAGCTGGTTGGACAGGCCGTGACCGTCTCCGCTTCGTCCTCGCCTGCAAACGGCACAGCTCCGGCAAGCCCGTCATCGGCCCCCCAAGCTGTGTCGGCTGCCGTCGCCAGCGGTGGGGCATCCGCCATTCCCGGTCGATCTGCTCCGGTCATTGCGCGCTATGAAGGTGCGAACGCGATCATCATATCGGCAGGGCCAGACATGCAGCGGACGCTGGGCGAGGTGATCCGCCAGCTCGATACGCGGCGCGAACAGGTGCTTGTCGAAGCGATCATCGTTGAAATTTCGGACACCACTGCCAAGCGGCTCGGCATCCAGCTGATCGCTGGCGGCAAGGATGGCGGCGGGTTCACCACTTATTCGAACGTCGTGCCGTCAATCGTTTCAGTCGCAGGCGCACTGCTCAATAACCAGCTTGGCGGCGGCACGACGACCTCTACCACCAATAATGGCACCACCGTAACCACGACGACGGGCAACACCAACACCGATGGCCTGATCCAGAACGGGCTCGCCTCGGTGGCAGGGGCGACCGGCGGCACGGCGGGCTTCGGCGTCGATCTCGGTAATGGCAATGTGTTGGGGCTGATCATCAACGCGGTGAAGCAGGACAATCGGTCGAACCTGCTCTCGACGCCGTCGGTCGTCACGCTCGACAATCAGGAAGCGAAGATCCTCGTCGGGCAGGAAGTGCCCGTGACAACAGGCGAACGGCTCGGCAATAATTTCGAAAACGCGTTCCGCACGGTCCAACGGCAGAATGTCGGCATCCAGCTCGAGGTCAAACCGCAGATCGGCGAAGGCGGATCGATCAAGCTGTTCCTGCGGCAGGAGGTCAGTTCCATCGCAGGGGCGGTGTCGAACAACTCGGCCGACCTCATCCTCAACAAGCGCGAAATCCAGACGACGATGACGGTCGATGACGGGCAGATCATGGCGATCGGCGGCTTGCTTGACGATAATGAGCGGCGGACGCTCGAGAAGGTGCCGCTGCTCGGCGATATTCCCGGGATTGGCGAGCTGTTCAAATCGCGCACCCGGTCGCGTGGGAAGACCAATCTGATGGTGTTCATCCGCCCCACAATCCTGCGCAACGCACGCGATTCAGCCGAAGTCGC
>JANOQL010000359.1:0-1538 GCA_031414835.1 Sphingomonadales bacterium
GCGCATCCTGCGATCCGAATTGCAGGCCGATAACGGGTATAATACCTACGCCCGCACAGGGCTTCCCGCAGGGCCGATTGCCAATCCGGGAAAGGATGCGATTGCGGCAGTCCTCGATCCGCTTCCGACGCGCGCGCTGTATTTCGTCGCCGATGGATCGGGCGGGCACGTGTTTGCCGATACGCTCGATCAGCACAACGCCAACGTCGAAAAATGGTTCGCGCTGCGCCGATCCAAGGGCGAGATGTAGCCGCTACGGCGTGACGATGGCAAAATCGGGTGGCGGCGTTTCGATCGCCGCCTGAAGTGCGGCAATCGCCGCACGGTCACCTTCGATCTTCAGGCCATTGGCTTCGAGTGCCGCGAGCGGCGCTTTGAGAAAGAACAGCCCGAGCAACAGTTGGCGCGGCCCGCTCAGCGTCGCCTGCGGAGCGGTATGCGTCTGGCCGGATTCGCTGACCATCACACCGCTACCGATGCTCACCGCCACAGTTTCCTTGCGGTCGGTGATCGCAAAGTTGATCGTCATGCGAGCGTCACCGATCTTCGCCGGATCGAGCCGGGTCGCGATCGAGTCGAACAGAATCTGCGTCGGGATTGCGGCAATCATATCGACGCTCACCCCCGTGCTGGCGGGCCTGACGCCTTTGCGCAGTTCGCTGGCCGACGACAGATACATGTTGCGCCACAGCGCGCCTTCGGCCTGATACGCCATCTGTTCGAACGAGTCCGCCTGCAAAGCGCGGGCTTCGGCATTGATCGGGTCAGCAAAGATCGCTTGGTTGAGCAGATCGGATGCCCAGCGGTAATCGCCATCGGCCATCGCGGCTTTCGCCAAGGCGATGACCTTGGCACTGCCGCCCATTGCCGCGACATAACGCGCGGCGCGTTCGGTGGGTATGTGCGGATTGAGGTTCGCGGGATTGGCATCGTACCAGCCCAGATAACGCTGATACACCGCCTTCGCATTATGGCTGTAGGTGCCGTAATAACCGCGCGTCGACCAGATATCGGAGAGCGCCTTGGGCGGCGCGACTGCTGCGCCCAGCTCGGCAATTGTCGCGCCTTTGTTCATCGCGCGAACGGTTTGATCGTGGAGGAATTTATAATTGTCGCGCTGCGCGGTGAGGAAGCTGCGGACTTCGGATTTGCCGAAGCGCGGCCAGCAATGGCTGGCGATCAGCGTGTCCGATTTTTCGGCATAAAGCCGCAGTGCTTCGGTCAAATAGCCTGCCCATTTGAGCGTGTTGCGCACCAAAGCGCCGCGCGGCGTCAGGATATTATGCTGGGTGCAGACGGCAATCTCTCCGATCAGCAGCGTCTTTTGCGCAGGCAGCATCACGTTCAATTCGGCAGGTGCTTCGCTTTCGGGCACCATCTGGAATTCGAGCGCGACTCCATCGACGGTGCGCGTATCGCCTGTCTTGCGGACAAGATCGGTGGGGACAGCGAGCGTGATTTCGCCGCCCGATAATCCCATTCCGATCCCCGAACTCATCTGGCCCTGCGGACCCGGCGTCAGCGACGTGCCGAACTGA
>JANOQL010000360.1:0-2719 GCA_031414835.1 Sphingomonadales bacterium
TTCGGAATAGGATGCGATCGAAATTTCGACCTTGTTGATCACCGATTCGACTTCGGTGCGCGCTTCCCACATCGGCTTGCCGGTTTCGCGCGCGATGCAGTCGGTCAGCGCTTCGGCATGGCCGCGCACGACGTTGGCATAACGGCGGACCGCCTCCATCCGGACGGTGACTGATAGCGCCCCCCATTCGGACCAGCTTTGCCGCGCGATTTCGACTTCATGGTTTACGTCGCCAACCGGCCCGCGCCAGAATAGCGCGCCGGTGGCAGGTTCGTAGGACAGGATTTCAGACGCTGACATAGATGAAGGTCACTAACGCGATAAGGTTAATGACTGATGGCTCTAGGCGCGTCATTGCCGAGGCGCAACATGGCCTCTCGCATCTTCCGGATTGCATCGATTTTGGCGTGTAGCGGCCCCCAATCATCGCGATCGGCAATCGCAGCCCAGATGGTTTCGACCTCTTCGATGTGCATTGAACAGGGCGCCGATTGTTGCCAATAGGGGTGGTCGAGGCCTGCTGCGGGTGCAAATTCGGCGATTGCCGCACGGAAATCGCCAAATGCAGACCCGGCATAGTTCGCAGCGAGGCTGCCTTGCCGGAGTTTTCCGCCTGCCCAATCGAAATAGAAACGGTCGATCTCAACCTTGCTTTCGATCAATGCCGCATCGGTGGCGCGAACAAGCGCGATGTTGGTATCATCGTCCTGAGGAACAACGCCGAGCCGCCACAGCATTCTTCGGACAAGCGCATCGCGGTAAGCAGGCGCAAATCCGTTGACGGCTTCGACGACAGCGGCCTCCTCGGCAATCCCTGCGAGTGCCGAGGCCAATTGCACGACGTCCCAATGGATCGCCTCTGCCTGCCGCGCGAAGGCATACAGTCCGCTCTGGTCGAAATAGGCCGCAGTGAAGCCCGGATCGAACGTCGGGGTGAACCGCCAAGGGCCGTAATCAAAGCTTTCGCCGGTCACGTTGATATTGTCGCTGTTGAGCACGCCGTGGACAAAGCCGGCGATCATATAAGATGCCGCAAGATCGGCGGTGCGCGAGACAGTTTGGCGGAGCAGGCGGATGGGGGCATCTTCGCCGCCGTCTGCTTCGCCGAAAAGATGTTCGAGCGCATAACCGGTGAGCCGTCGCAGCCCCGCGTCATCGCCAAGCGTCGCGAGCCGCTGGAAACTTCCGATTCGGATATGGCTGTGGCTGAGCCGGAACAGCACTGCCGAACGTGTCGGCGAAGGCTCATCGCCGCGGATCAGGTCTTCGCCTGTTTCGATGACCGAAAAGGTCTTGCTGGTTTCGACGCCTAATGCCTCGAGCATTTCGGTCGCGAGGATTTCACGGACCGCACCTTTCAGCGTCAACCGCCCGTCGCCGAAGCGGCTGTACGGCGTTTGCCCCGATCCTTTTGTGCCAAGATCGAGCAACCGGCCTTCGCCGTCGCGGAGCTGGGCAAACAGAAAGCCGCGCCCGTCTCCGATTTCGGGATTGTAGACGCGGAACTGATGGCCGTGATAACGCAAGGCGAGCGGTTGCGGCAGGCTTTGGGGGATCGGCGTAAACCGCCCGAAATGGGCAATCCATTCAGCGTCGCTCAGCGAGTCGAGCCCGACAGTGGCTGCCCAGCGGTCGTTTCGAAACCGCAGGATTGTCTGTGGAAAATCGGCACCGATCACTGGATCGCCAATGACATCGGCGATTTCGGCGATAGCGTTTGCAGCGATGAGCGGTGCGGCTTGCGGTGTGCGGATCATCGGGCGATATGGGCGCGATGACGGGCACAGCGCAATATCAAGATATATTCTGGTGGTCCGAAGACGGCGTAAGGCTCCACGCGCGCGATTATCCAGGCCGCGCAGACCGCCCGCCGATCCTGTGCATCCCGGGGCTGACGCGCAATGCCCGCGATTTCCATCATGTCGCCGAGCGGCTGAGCGGGGAATGGCGCGTCATTTGCGTCGATCTGCGCGGGCGCGGCGAAAGCGGATATGCCAAACTGCCGTTGAGCTACACCCCGCTCACATATTTGCACGATATCGGGCTTTTGTTCGATTCGCTTTCGATTGAAAAGGCCGTGTTTTTCGGCACTTCGCTCGGCGGTCTGGTGACGATGATGACGGCGCTTTCGCGGCCCGACCGGATTGCTGCTGCGCTGATCAACGACATCGGTCCGGTGATCGAAGAGGCTGGCCTCAAACGCATCCGCGGATTTGTTGGGAAAAGCGCCAACTGGCCAAGCTGGATGCACGCCGCGCGGGGCATCGCCGCGACGCAGGCCCATGCCCACCCCGATTACGATCTCATCAAATGGATCGAGATGGCCAAGCGGATGTGCCGCTTGACCGCGCAAGGCCGGATCGTGCCCGATTACGACATGCAGATTGCTGTGCCGATGCGCGAGCCCGCCGAGCCATTCGATCTCTGGCCCGCAATCGATGCGCTTGCCGCAAAGCCGGTCACCGTGCTGCGCGGGGCAATTTCGGACATCCTGTCTGCCGAAACCGCAAAAGCAATGACCAAGAGGCTCAACAAGGGTGTTCTGGCCACGATCCCAAGCACAGGTCATCCGCCCGAGCTCGATGAGGCTGCCGCGATCAAGGCCATCGACGCGCTGCTCAAACGCATCGCATGATCAGCATCCTCCATTGCCATTCGACGTTTTCGCTTGGCGGGAAGGAAGCGCGCAGCGTTCGCCTGATGAATGTGTTTGGCGATC
>JANOQL010000361.1:0-4766 GCA_031414835.1 Sphingomonadales bacterium
CGGGGCGACGGCGATTGCCGGACTCAATTCGGCCGCGCAAGTCGCAGTGATCATCGGGACATTGCGCGCAGGCGCTGTCGCAGGGCTTGTGACCAACAGTGCGACGGGTGAACAGATGGCGGCGATGATCCGCGATACAGCGGCGCGGCACCTGTTCTGCGATGCCAAGGCTGCTGCGGATCTTGCAGGGCATGACATTGGCGATGTGATGCTGATTGCGATGGATGAAGCGGCGCATGGTGCATCGCTATCGGGCTGGATGGCGGCTGCCGGGACCAAGTCCGCGCCGGTGGCGATCACCCCCGAAACGCGCTTCAACATCATTTATTCGAGCGGAACCACGGGCACGCCCAAGGGCATCGTTCATGATCACAAGATGCGCTGGCAGCATATCCATCGCGGCGCGCCTGCTTATGGCCCGTCGGCGGTCACGATCCTTTCGACCCCGCTCTATTCGAACACGACGATGGCGAGCTTCCTGCCGACGCTTGGCACCGGCGGGGCGGTCGTGCTGATGAAGAAATTTGATGTGGCGGGCTTCCTCGCACTGGCCGAGCGTGAGCGCGCGACCAATACGATGCTCGTGCCGGTTCAGTATCGCCGGATCATGGCGCATCCCGATTTTGACAGCTTCGATCTCTCGAGCTTCGTGATGAAATATTGCACCAGCGCGCCGTTCGCTGCCGAACTCAAGGCCGACGTGGTGAAACGCTGGCCGGGCGGGCTCGTCGAGATTTACGGGATGACCGAAGGCGGCTGTGCGTTCCTTCTGGAGGCGCACCGCTATCCCGACAAGCTGCACACCGTCGGCCAGCCTGCGCCGGGGCACGAAGCCAAGGTGATCGACGAAGACGGCACTGAATTGCCGCAAGGGTCGGTCGGCGAAATCGTCGGGCGGAGCCCCGCAATGATGCGCGGCTACAACAACCGTCAGGACGCCACCGACGCTATGAAATGGCATGATGCAAACGGGGGCATGTGGTATCGGCACGGCGATATCGGCCGGATCGACGAGGATGGTTTCCTGACGCTGATGGACCGCGCGAAAGACATGATTATTTCGGGCGGCTTCAATATCTACCCAAGCGATCTTGAGGGCGTGCTGCTTGAAAACCCCGCAGTGGTCGAAGCCGCCGTGATCGGTGCGCCAAGCGATGATTGGGGCGAAACGCCGGTCGGCTTTGTAGTGTTGCAAAAGGGCGGCGAAACCGCATCCATATTGGCCACAGCCAACGCCAAACTGGGCAAGACGCAGCGATTGAACCGGCTGATCGCTGTCGATGAACTCCCGCGCAGCCCCATTGGCAAGGTGTTAAAACGCGAACTGCGCGAACGGCTCTAGCGAGCACGATGCCGGAAACCCGATCGTAAGACTTGCGGCTTATCGCGTGAGGTCAAAGGGTTGTAACCTGAAAACCGGGGCGCGTTGATGGGCAAGCAAGGGAATATCTGGAACCGGCGTTTCTGGTCTTGGATGAACACGCCCGAGATGCGAACCGACTGGTTCGTCGAAAAGCAGCTGCGGGCGTATCACAGCGGAAGCACAGCCAGCAGCATCGGCAGCGCCGTTCTCATCGCGATCATGGCATCGATCAGCGCGCAATCGGGTTTCGATCCACTGGCAGCCGCAGGATTGCTGACGTTTGCCGGTTTCGCGGCGGTGCGACAGATCCGCAGCAGCGCTTATCGGCGACATGAATCGCAGATCGCGAAAATGGCCGAGCGGGTGTGGATCATCCGGCATTCGGCGATTTCGGGGGTGGCGGTTGCCGTGGCGCTGAGCAGCGCGCTGATCCTGCCACTTGCCGATATGCCGGGGATCGCGGCGCTGGTGGTCGTTGCGATCATGCTGAGCGGAAGCTGGGCAATCGACGTGATCCCGCGCGCGGCGATCGGATTGCTGATGACCGTCGCTGCGGGCAGCATCGCCGCGTTTGCGATGATCGGCACCACAGAAGCGCTATGGGCCGCCGCCATCGTTGCGGCATTCACCATATTCTTCACCGCGCATTGCATGTTTTCGTTCAACAGCTTTGCCGTCCGGCTGTTGCGCGCCCGCGAACTTTTGAGTGCCGCCAGCACCGTCCAACTGCTGCTCAACGATTATGAAGAACATGGTGCCGACTGGTTGTGGGAAACAGGCGCGCAGGGTCGCATCGTTTCCCCTTCGGCGCGCTTTGCCGAAGTTGCAGCGCATTCGCCCGCCAAGCTGGAATTTGTCCGATTGATCGATCTATTCGATCCAGGGCACGAACGCGCCATTCTTGAAGCGTTGCTGCACAAGGGTCAGCCATTTCGCGATGTCGTGGCACGGCTGTCGCGCGACGGCGAAGAGCATTGGTGGTCGCTGTCGGGCCGCCCGATCGTCGATACAGCAGGCAGTGTGACCGGGATGCGCGGCGTTGCCACCGATGTCAGTGCGGCCAAGCGCGCCGAGGCGAAAGTGGCCTATATGGCGCATTATGACGGGCTGACCGATTTGCCCAACCGGCGCCTGTTCAACGAATCGCTGGGCCGGGCGCTTTTGCGCCGCCGTGATGGCGGATTGGCGATCCTGTATCTCGACATCGATCATTTCAAGACAATCAACGATACGCTTGGCCATGTCATCGGCGATGAAGTTCTCAAAGTGGCGGCGCAGCGCATCGAATCCTGTCTGGGCCATCAGGATGTGGTCGCCCGCCTGGGCGGGGACGAATTTGCAGTGCTGCTGGCCAGCACGTCCGCGGCAAACGATGCCCAAAGGATTGCTGACGCGATCGTGGCGGCAATGGGAGCGCCGATGTTCATCGAGCGTCAGGAAATCATCGCAGGCGTGAGCGTCGGGATCGCGCAAGCCCCCGATCATGGCGACAGCGCAGACGCATTGATCAAAAATGCCGATCTTGCCCTTTATCATGCCAAACAAACCGGGCGTGGCCGGGCTGCGCTTTTTGAAATCGACATGCACGAGGCGATGCAGGCGCGGCGGCTGATCGAGATGGACTTGCGCGCGGCGCTCGGCCGCGATCAGCTCGAATTGCACTACCAGCCGCTCGTCAACCTCGAAAGTGGCGAGACCACGAGCTACGAAGCGCTGCTGCGCTGGAACCATCCCGAACAGGGCTTGATCATGCCCGCCAGCTTCATCCCCATAGCCGAAGAAACGGGCCATATCGTTCAGCTTGGCGAATGGGTGATCCGCACCGCGCTTCTTGAGGTTGCGCGCTGGCCGGCGCATCTGAATGTTTCGGTCAATCTGTCACCGGTGCAGATGCGCAGCACCAATCTGGTTCCGACAATCGTCAATGCGCTCGCAGCGAGCGGCGTTGCCGCACAGCGGCTCGAACTCGAAATCACCGAAACGGTGCTCATGCGCGATACTGAGGCCAATCTCGCGGTGCTCCACCAGCTCCGTGCATTGGGCGTGCGGATCGCGCTCGACGATTTTGGGACAGGCTATTCCTCGCTGAATTATCTTCGCAGCTTTCCCTTCGACAAGATCAAGATCGATCGCTGCTTTGTCGATGAAGTCGATAGCCGGGAAGATAGCCGCGCCATTGTCCGCGCGGTAACGGGGCTTGCTGCAAACCTTGGCATGGTCACAACAGCAGAAGGCGTCGAGCGTGAAGATCAACTCGACGAGCTGCGGCGCGAAGGCTGCACCGAAGTGCAAGGCTATCTGCTGAGCCGCCCGATGCCAGTCGATCAGATTGCCGGGCGGACGGCGCCAGTGGTTGCAGAGACGAAGCCGCCAATTGCGATCGAGACTGCCAGAAAGCCCGGAATTGTCCGCCGCAAGGCTGCTTGACGCAAACGGAAACCGCTTCCAAGGTTGGGCGCAACAACTAGCCTTGGGAGAGAATTATGTCTGAGACCGAAACCGCGCCCGAAGTCCTTACCGAAGTCCGCGATGGCGTCATCATCATTACATTGAACCGGCCCGAGGCGAAGAACGCCGCAAATCGCGCGCTGGCCGAAGGAGTGGCGGCGGCGCTCGACCGATTGGATGGCGAAGACGATCTGCGCGTCGGCATCATCACAGGCGCTGGCGGGACGTTCTGTTCGGGGATGGATCTCAAGGGCTTTTTGCGCGGCGAATTGCCGTCGGTAAAGGGGCGCGGGTTTGCAGGATTGACCGAAGCCCCACCCAAAAAGCCGCTGATTGCCGCAGTCGATGGCTATGCGCTGGCAGGCGGGTTCGAAGTGGCGATCGCCTGCGATCTGATCGTCGCAAACGCCAATGCCAAGTTCGGCATTCCAGAAGCCAAGCGTGGGCTTGCCGCCGCCGCAGGTGGGCTGGTGCGGTTGCCGCGCCAGATTGGCACGCGGCTCGCCATGGAACTGGCTCTGACTGGCGATTTCGTCACCGCGCAGCGCGCGTATGAAATGGGCTTGATCAACCGCGTGACCGATGGACCGGCACTCGATGCCGCGCTCGAACTGGCTGCCGCGATCACCGCCAACGGCCCGCTTGCTGTCGCCAAGTCGAAACAGGTGATCGTCGAATCGCGCGAGTGGAGCGATGCAGACATGTGGGCAAAGCAGGGCGAAACGCTTGGCAATCTGTTTATGACCGAAGATGCCCGCGAAGGCGCCACGGCATTTGCCGAAAAGCGCAAGCCCAACTGGAAGGGTCGCTAACCGCTAACCCTCCGGTAATCAGCGGTTTTCTGCCGCAGCTGTGATCGCGGCGATTGCGATTGCGGGCACTTCGTGCATGATACTCAAATGCCAGGGGATGGAAAACAGAAGATCGCGGTGCTGGGCGGCGGGATCGGCGCGCT
>JANOQL010000362.1:0-4576 GCA_031414835.1 Sphingomonadales bacterium
GCCCGCCGCCAAGCAGCAGCACGACCATCGGCAAGGCGAGCAGCGCGTTGAAGATGGTGACATGGACCGGCCGGATGCCGCGGATCGCCAGCACGAGCCAGGTGACGCGCTGGGAGATCGGGCGGTTGAGCCAGCGCGAGACCAGGCCGTCGCTCGGCTTGCCGGTGGCGCGCACCACCTCCCAGGCGGAGGGCAGGATCGGGGCCGGCCCCTCGCCGCGCCCGACCGCGACGCTCGCCGGGCCGCGCAGCCGCTCGATATCCGCGAGCGTCTCGCGCGCCAGCGGGGCGCCGTCGCCGATCAAAAGGCGGACCTCGCCTGCGCCCGCACGCAAACTAACGTTTCCGGCAGCACGGGCAAGCGTCAGATTACCACGTTGCAAGCCTTGCCCTGTAAAGCTGCCCTCGACGCTTGTCCCGCGCGGGTCGAGCAGAATGACGCCGTCGAACTGCCCGCGTCGCGCGGCGATCAAAGGTGGCCCCGCCAGCCGGGCATCGCGAGCGCGCAGATGCGCTTCGATCCGCTGGATAGTCCCAACCGGTGCCAAATCGAGCGTGCCTGAAATGCCGCTGCCTGCCAGATTGAGCCGCCCCTCAAGGCCACCTGTGCGCGAAACCAAACTACCTCTGGCCTCTAGCCCCGACGCATTCAGGCTTGCGATGCGGATCGTGACCGGCGCGCCAGACGGCAACAGGATTTCGCCATTCCCCGCAAACGGCCCGATCATTGAGCCGCCGCGCGCCGTCCATGCAAAGCCCTGTGGCGACGGATCCAGCCGGAGCCGCACATCGCGCAAGCCCGCCGCCTGATTGGGGCTGGCAAGGAGCAGATCGATCTGCGGTCGAGCAATGTCACCATTCAACGCCAGGCGGAACGGACCATATGTCGCCTGTCGTCCACTGCCTTCGAGAATGAACCGACCGTTTTGCAAGCGGGTGCCGTTGCCGGTCAGCGATAACGAAGGGGCAGTGATCTTGAGATTGAACAGCCGCAGATTGCCGTCGATTCCGCGCTCGAGCCCTGTTTCAAGATACGGAAGGCCACCGGCAAGCCCAGCCAGAAACGCATTGTCGAACCGCCGCACCCAGGCCTGCCCGCGCCCGAGCACGCGCGACCCGCGTCCATCGGCACCCGGTACGACTTTCAGCTCGCTTTTGATGTCGACGATGCCAATCCCCGGGATCAGATATCGGTCTAGCTGTCCGGCAAGCCCGATATCGTATCGGCCCGTCTTAAGGTCGATTACGAGAGCGAGCTTGCCCTGCAATTTGTCCGACTTGAGAGCAAGGCCATCGCCTGTGATCAGGGCTTGCGTCACGCGAAGGACGCCGTTGATCGTCAAATTGCGCAATATTCCGCCCGCAACATCGCCTAAACCTGTAACGCGGGCAGCAGATAATGCGATTGGCACGGCAACCGGTGAACTGCCCAGACGGCCCTGCCCCGAGGCGCGCACTTGTTCGATGCCAGTCGCGTCGAACTGCATTAGCGGCGCTGTCAGCAAATAGTCGAAACTTGCGGAGCGGAACGGCCCATTGAGGCGCGTGCGCAGCACGATGTCGCGTCCACGCATATTGGCAAACAGCGCCTTGGGATCATTCAATCGAACCGCAATCTCTTCACCATCGAACCGGTTTTCGGAAAGATCGGCAATGCCGCGTGCATCGATCGTCAGCGCTTGCGAGATCAGTTGAAGCCGATGCGCCAGACGTCTCTGGCTCAATTGCGCTTCGCCCTTCACGCGGACGATCGGTGCGGTCAATTGCCGAACGCGGCCCTGCGTCACGCTTTGCAGCATCAGCCGCCCATTGAGGCCAAAACGTCCCTGATCCGCCGTCAACGCGATGTCAGCAACCTGCGCTCCACTCGCGGTCGCGCGAACATTGCCCTGCCAACGCTGCCAACTGCCGTCGCCAGTAATCGCAACCGTCGTTGGCTGACCGGTGCCGATCACCTGGCCAAAAATGCCTCCTGCTGGCGCAGAAAGTTCGGCCTCGACATCGAAACGATTGGCATCGGGGGCGGCATCGAGCACCAGCGCCAGCCGGTCGCCAGCCGACGCATTTGCCGCGAGCCGCACCATGGCACGACCCTCGCTGATGTCCGCCGAACCTGCCACCCTGCCGGTGCGCGCATCGCCTGCAATTCCCTTGGCAATATTCAATCGGGCAATCTCAAACCGTCCGATCCGAATATCGAAACCCGGCAGGATCGGTGCATCGGGATCACCCGGATTAAACTTGGGCAACCGCACCAGACTGGCCTGAGCAATGCTGAGTTCGTTGATGTCGAGCGTGTTGGCGGTGAACCAGCGCCACGGCTTCCAGTTGAGCCGCGCATCGCCGGTCGTCAAAAACACGCCCTGAGGGTCGGAAAGCCGCACCTGTTTCAGGCGGGCCGTGCCATAAATTGACCCTTCGATACGGCCAATCTCGATCTTGAGGCCCGACGCAATCGACAGATTGGCGATGCGATCAACAATGAAGCGGCGGCCAATGCTGGTGTCGGCAACAACAAACAAGGCTGCGACCGTCAATGCAATGGCCGCCGCAATGCCCCCTGCCCAGCGCGCGATGCGCATCTAAAATGCCTGACCCAGAGACACATAGATCGCGACAGGCGAATCCCCCGATCGTGGATTGATCGGCGTTGCCACATCGATCCGGATCGGCCCGAATGCCGAATGATACCGACCTCCTATTCCGGCTCCATAGCGAAATCCCGAGATCTTGGGTGTCGATGATGCGTATACATTGCCACCATCGATGAAGGGAACGACCGCAAACACGCCGAAACGCACCCGCGCTTCCAGCGAAAACTCGACAAGCGCTCGCCCGCCAACAGGGTCGTTGAACACATCGCGTGGCCCGACCTTCTGGAGGCCGAAACCGCGGATCGATCCCCCGCCACCGGCATAAAGTCGGCGCGATGGCGCAATCGAGAAATTGCCTGCACCAACGATCGAACCGACCCGCGCGCGGCCGGCAATGACGATATTCTCACGAATGGGCACATATGTGCTTCCGTCAATCTGGGCCCGGACATATCCGTTGGTGCCCGACTGGAACGAAACTTCAGGGGCGATCCTGGCGTTCAGCCGGAAGCCTCGCGTTGGATCAAGCAGATTGTCCGACGTATCGTACCCGACAGAACCGGCAACTGCGCCAATGAAGAAGGTCTTGCGGCCCGCGCCGACAATCTTCCGCGCATCGCGTTCATCGGACGCGAGCAATTCGAAGCCGCCACTCCACGTCCAGCGTTTTTGCCAGATAATTGTCGACACGCGTTCGAGACCGGCACCGAATTCAACCGTCCGGGCATCGAATGCCCGACGATTGATATTGCTGGCGATCAGCCGCGCTGTCAGAATCCGGTCGCGGTCGCGGAAATTGGACTGGCGCAAAATAGCACCGCCATTTTGTTCTTCCGTCCCGAGCACGCCGCGAAATGTGACAGCGCCTTCAGGCCGGATCAGGTTGCGATGGGTCCAACTGACTTCAGTGCGGAACCCTTCGCCCGAACCATATCCGATTTCACCAGCGATCGTCCGTGGCGGCGCCCGGTCGAGCGTTACGGCAATGTCGGCCAATTCAGGATCGCTGGCGGGAACGGGATCGGCTTGCACAACCGATACCAGCCCCGTTGCAACAAGCGCACGCTTCAGATCGTCGATCATCGTCTGATCGTAAATCTCGCCAGACTTTATGCGCGAAATTGTCGCGACATGCGCCTCTCCGAACGGAGGCCGATCGCCTTTGACAATGAATTGACCGACCTTTCGTTGTCCGCCGGGATCGACATTCAGCACCAGTGTTGCGGTCCGGGTGTCATGATCGACCACAACCTCTGGCTCATTCACCTTGGCAAAGGGATATCCTTGCGCCTTGATCGTCGTTTCCAGCGCGACCTGGCCTTCGACAACATCGAGGGAATCGACTGCCTCATTCTCGTTGACGGCAAAGGTCTCCCGCAGTTCCGCAGCCTTGCTCCCCGTGCTTGCCAAGCCCTCAACGCCAACACTGGCGAAGGTGTATAACGGCCCCGGCTCGGCAACGAGAGCAACCGTCAGCCGCTCACCCGGCGCGCCATCGATGCGCGGCTCCACTTCGGCATCGTAATAGCCTTTGGAACGCAACAGCGTGATCAAAAGATCAGAATCCTCGCGCGCGCGCCTGTCAATTTGGGCAACGTTGGCAGGCTTTCCATCGCCTTGTTTCAACGTCGAAAGCACATCGAACTGCGCATCGATGTCTGCAAGCAGCGCCAAATCAAGGCCTTCAATCGCAACAGCATAACGCCGGCCGCCCTCTTCGTCCGATACAGACTCAACAGTGGATGGCACCGCAATCTCTGCGGTCATTTCGGGCCACTCGACCCCGAGTTCGGGGAGCGGAGCCAGTGGCGCATCAAAATCGAATGCTGGATCGCCCGAAGACGATTGCGCAACGGACAGGGTGGAAACAGGCAACGCAAGCACCATTGCGAGCAATCGCCATTTCAAACGCAACCCGGTCATAGCTGTCCCCGTAGCGATGCCGATGGCACACCGCCAGTATCGTTCAACAGCTGAATGTGC
>JANOQL010000363.1:0-4501 GCA_031414835.1 Sphingomonadales bacterium
GCCGCCTATTGCGCGTCTGTCGATTTTCAGGCGCGGATGATCCGGCTGGCCTCGCAGTTCACGATTGCGGGCGGCGTCGCGATGGTTGCCGCGAACATCTGGATCATGATTGCCAAGGCGACCTGATCGAATCGCAGTTGACGCTTGCGTCACCCCGCCGCACGTTGGCGCGAAGTCCACAAACGGACAAGCCAAGCTGGGAGAGCGATGTGCGCGATGCTGCCGATTTGATGACGTTCGACGATTTTGTGACGCATTGGGCCGATGACCGCCCGGCGGCGATGGCGATGCGTGAGGATGACCGCGCGTGGAGCTATGCCGATCTCGAAGAGCGCACTGCCCGCGCGGCCAGCTGGATGGCGGGGCAGGGGTTGGTCAAAGGCGATCGCATCTGCTGGATCGGGAAGAACAGCGATCTGTATTTCACGCTGTTCTATGGTGCTGCGCGGCTGGGTGTCGTGATGGCCCCTATCGGCTGGCGGCTGGCACCCCCCGAATGGGCATTTATCGTCAACGATACCAAGGCGAAGATCATCTTCACCGGCCCCGGCTTCGACGGTGTGGGCGAAGCGATGGCAGGCAAGCTCGATCATGCGCCGAAAATCGTTGGCAGCGCCGAAGGTTATCGCGTGCTTGACGAAACGCCGCGCGCCGATTTCGTACCATCGGGGCCCGACGATGCGATCCTCCAGCTTTACACGTCGGGCACCACGGGCAATCCCAAGGGCGTTTCGCTATCGAACAAAAACCTCTTCGCGCTGCGGAAACAGGCCAGCGCCGACATGCCCTATACCAAATGGGACGATGATGAGGTTGTCCTCGTCGCGATGCCGTGCGCGCATATCGGCGGGACGGGGCTTGGCATCATGGCGCTGGCAGCAGGGCTGCCGGGCCATGTGCTCGCCGAATTTACACCCGACGGATTGTTCGATGCGATCGAGACAGGCGGGGTGACGCGATTCTTCATCGTGCCTGCCGCACTCCACATCCTCCTCCAGCATCCGCGCTGCGCCAGTGTCGATTTCAGCCGGTTGAAATATATCATCTATGGCGCGGCTCCGATCCCGATCGAGCTGCTGCGGCAGTGCATCGCCATGTTCGGGTGCGAATTTATTCAGGCCTATGGGATGACCGAAACGACCGGCACCATCGTCATGCTGCCACCTGAGGATCATGATCCGGCGGGTAATGAACGGATGCGGTCGGCGGGCAAGCCGCTGCCCGGTGTCGAACTCAAGATCGTCGATGCAGCAGGCAATGATGTGTCGTTGGGCGATGTCGGGGAAGTCGTTACGCGATCATCGAACAACATGCTCGGTTACTGGAACCTGCCCGATGCGACTGCGAAGACGATGACTGCCGATGGCTGGGTGTTTACAGGCGACGCGGGTTATCTCGATAAGGACGGCTATCTCTACATTCACGACCGGGTGAAAGACATGATCATTACAGGCGGTGAGAATGTGTACCCGGCCGAGGTTGAAAGCGCGATTTACGGCCATCCTGATGTGCTTGAGGTTGCGGTGATCGGAGTGCCCGATGACAAATGGGGAGAAGCGGTCAAGGCCGTCTGTTCGCCCAAGCCGGGAGCCACAATCGATCCCGACAGCGTGATCGGCTGGGCACGCGAACGGATCGCGGGGTTCAAAGTGCCCAAGTCGATCGACACGATCGAGGCACTGCCGAGGAATGCCAGCGGCAAGATTCTCCGCAAGGATTTACGCGCGCCCTATTGGGAAGGCCGCGAACGGATGGTCAATTAGAACGGTATCCGCTCGCCATCCCACGCAAACAGCCCCCCGCTATCGGTGGGTGTGAGGCCGTCTATGACGTCGAGTAGTTTTTCGGCGCTATAATCGGGCGTGAACAGCTTGCCTTCGGCCACGCCGCGCTGAAACGGGGCAGACAGCGCGGTATCGACTGTTCCCGGGTGCAGCGTGACCGCCACCGCCTCTTTGCGGCTGTGCGCCAGTTCACGTGCGAAATTGGCAACGATCATGTTGAGCGCAGACTTCGATGCGCGATAGGCGTGCCAACCGCCGAGCCGGTTGTCCGAAATCGAACTGACGCGCGCCGATAATGCCGCGAACACCGATTTGCCGTCGCGTGTCAGCAGCGGCAGGAGATGTTTGCCGATCAGTGCAGGCCCTGTCGCGTTGATCGCGAACGCGCGCGCATAAGCGTCTGGCGTCTGGTCGCGCCAGCTTTTTTCAGGGCGGAGATCGTCTGCGTGGAGCTGGCCTGTTGCCACGAATACCAGCCGCAGCGGCGGCGCATCGCGCACATGTGCCGCACCGGCAGCAATGCTGGCTTCATCGATCAAATCGAATGCAAATGATGAGGTTCGCGGGATTTCGGTTCCGCCCGATCGCGACCCTGCAAAAACCGTGACGCCATCTTCATTGGCCAGCGCCGAGGCAATGGCGGCACCGATCCCGCCGCTCGCGCCCAACACGCAGGCTGAAAACGGGCGGGGGAGGCTGGTGAGCATGCTGTGAAGCTAGGCGAAACCGCCTCGACTGCGCAAGTCATATAAAGGAAACTTTATATTCAATTTGCATTTCGTGACTGATCTGGTTACGAATAACCCAATTATTTCCAAACTGGAGTGCTTTGCCGTGGCCACAGCTGCTGTTCTCGACCGTGCCGATTATGTCGTTGCCGATCTTTCGCTTGCCGATTTCGGGCGTCGCGAAATCATGATTGCCGAAACCGAAATGCCCGGCCTGATGGCGCTTCGCGACGAATTCGGAAGCGTCCAGCCGCTGAAGGGTGCGCGGATCGTCGGATCGCTCCACATGACGATCCAGACCGCGGTGCTCATCGAAACGCTCACCGCGCTCGGTGCCGATGTCCGTTGGGCAACGTGCAATATTTTTTCGACGCAGGATCACGCCGCCGCTGCAATTGCCGCTTCGGGCGTGCCGGTGTTTGCGATCAAGGGCGAAAGCCTTTCCGATTACTGGAATTATGTCGGTGACATCTTCAACTGGGGGGCCGACACCGATGGCACCACGGCGAACATCATCCTCGATGATGGCGGCGATGCGACGATGTTCGCGCTTTGGGGTGCCAAGCTTGAAGCCGGTGCGTCGTTTGGCGAGCCCGAAAATGAAGAAGAAGTCGAATTTCAGCGCGCGCTCAAGGCGTTCATTGCGAAATATCCCGGCTATCTGACCCAGACCGTCAAGAATCTGAAGGGTGTTTCGGAAGAAACCACCACCGGCGTTCACCGGCTGTATGAAATTGCCAAGAAGGGCGAACTGCCGTTCCCCGCGATCAACGTCAACGACAGCGTGACCAAGTCGAAGTTCGACAATCTTTATGGCTGCAAGGAAAGCCTCGTCGATGCGATCCGTCGTGCAACCGACGTCATGCTCGCAGGCAAGGTCGCCTGCGTTGCGGGCTTTGGCGATGTCGGCAAGGGATCGGCGCAGTCGCTTCGCAATGGCGGCGCGCGCGTGATGGTTACCGAAGTCGATCCGATCTGCGCACTGCAGGCAGCAATGGAGGGCTTCGAAGTCGTCACGATGGAAGAAGCCGTAACCCGAGCAGACATTTTCTGCACCGCAACGGGCAATGCCGATGTGATCACCGCCGATCACATGAAGGCGATGCGCCCCAACGCGATCGTCTGTAACATCGGCCATTTCGATAGCGAAATCCAGATTGCGGCCTTGTCCAACTACAAATGGACCGAAGTGAAGCCCGGCACCGATCTCGTCGAGTTTCCTGACGGCAAGCAGATCATCATCCTCGCCAAGGGTCGTCTGGTGAACCTGGGTTGTGCGACGGGCCATCCATCGTTCGTCATGTCGGCGAGCTTCACCAATCAGGTGCTGGCGCAAATCGAACTCTGGACCAAGGGCGAAAATTACCAGAACCAGGTCTATGTCCTGCCCAAGCACCTCGATGAAAAGGTCGCGATGCTGCATCTCGAAAAGCTAGGCGTGAAGCTGACCAAGCTGAGCGAAAAGCAGGCCGGTTATATCGGCGTCAGCACCGAAGGCCCGTTCAAGCCCGATCATTACCGGTATTGATTTTTTTATAAAGCTGGGCTATTTCAGCAGCGCAGTTTGGTAGTTATCTATCACCTCCGGAGGCGCGTTGTGCTAGCGACGTGCCTCCTTTGCGTTTGGGGACCGGCTGCTAGACCGGCCCCCGCCCGTCGCTACATCTTCCTTGCGATTTTTGAATCGACCTTGTGACGGGATGTGTGGATCTCGTCCGCTCATGTCGAGCGAAGTCGAGACACGGGATGCGCTCCCAAAGGTATCTCGACTTCGCTCGATATGAGCGGGGGAGAAGGCTTGATATGAGCGGGGGAGAAGGAACGCCCGACGTTGTCCCCCCCCCCTTTCGCCGGATGTGACTGGTGAATTGCACCAATCCGACATTTTCGGGTTTGGCGCTACACAAGTGGCAACACAAGCCTTCCCCTGTTGCCCGTCCTTCGCCTAAGGCACAGGCGTGCGGGCTCGAGACACCAGATGCTGACGTT
>JANOQL010000364.1:0-8269 GCA_031414835.1 Sphingomonadales bacterium
AGGGTTTTGAAGGTGGTGATGGTGCCCAGGAGAGGACTCGAACCTCCACGGCCTTGCGGCCACTGGCACCTGAAGCCAGCGCGTCTACCAATTCCACCACCTGGGCAAAGGGGCGTCTCCGCTCGTCAAGAGCGGGTATGCGAGCGCGCGGTTAGCTTTGCCGGGCAGCTTTTGTCAATGGCGGCATCGAAAGATCACGCCGGCGAAAAGTCGCTGTCAAAACCCATGGCGGCAAACCACTGCCTATCCTTGAGCGCGCGGGCCGCGCCCTGTTCGAGCACAACGGCGCCGACAGCCTCGCGCGCTTCGGGCAGCCCGTCAACGGCGAGAGCGCAGAGAACCGCATCTATCGCGTCCCGGATTGCGGAGACCGATGCCCGGGTTGCGAGCATTGCTGCAAGCGCACCGGTCGCAGCTTTGGCCTCCGGCCCTCCTGCGGCGTGCGCCACGATAGCCTCACCCATCCGGCACACGTCTTCTGCCTCCCCGACAAGGAAGGCCTGCGTCGCAGGCATCTGCGCGAGGATGATCTGGATGTGCCCCATCGCGAGCATCGCCTGTTCGCGCGCGAGGCTTGCACTTTCAGGAAGCGCAGGCAGGATCACGCCGCCGATCGCGCGGACAACGCTGCTGAGGCGATCTTCGACTGACGGGTTCATGCGCGGCCTCCTGTGCTGAGCAATCGCGCCAGTTCGGCAACGAACATCGGGCCAGTCGCGGCGAGGAACGTCAGCAGCACATCCTGATGATTGTGCTGTTCGCGCGCGGCGCGCATCCCGAGGGCCGAGACGAGAATGTAGCTCTTCCAAGCGTTGAACACGGTGAAATAGTGTAGCTTCTCGCGGTCGATGGCGTTGCCACTCGTCGCCTCATACGCCGCGATGAAATCCTCCGGACCATCGAAAATATCGCTCACCCGGAACACGCCGTCGATCTTCGTCCCGAACACCGGCTGGAGCAGCCAGCCGAAATCGGCGTGGATGTCGCCGATATAGCTCATCTCCCAATCGAGGACGGTCGTGATCTGCCCGCTCGCTTCATCGAACAGATAATTGCCCGTGCGAAAATCGCCATGAACGAGGCGCGGATCGTCGCAATCGGGGACGTTGACTTCGAGCCATTGTGTCGCAAGCCGCAGCACTGGTTCGCGGACGACAGCATCCAGTTCGAGCAATTCTTTCCAGAACTGGATCAGCCAGCGTGTTGCCTGTTTGGTGTCGGCATCAGGCGCGCCGTAGGATGGGATATCGGCACTCCGCCAATTGAAATTGTGAATGCGTGACAGGAGATCGAGATATTGCGGACGGATCAGCCCGCGCAACGGATCGCCGAGCACAGTGCCAAGGCCTGTGACCGACAGCGTGATCGTGCTCGGTTTGGGGGTGCCTGCAACCCATTCCATGATCAGCGCAGGCTGCGGAAAATGGGTGGCATCGGCATCGATCCATACCGGGCGCGGAACCGGCACCACGCCTTCCATCGCGCGGAGGATTTCATATTCGCGGGTGCGACTGGTTTCGGTGATCCCTTCCAGTGCGTCCATGCGGAGGACGTAGCGTTTCGCCGCGCCATCGGCGGAAGTGAGCGAAAAAACGAATTGCTCCTTTGAAGCCCCTCCCCCCAGCCGCGCGACATCGCCAACCGTCGATCCCGGCTCGTGCATCGCGAAATAGCCTGCCAGCAAGGCCTCTACCGCTACATCGGATTGCGGCACATAAGGCGGCATCGCCCGACGCGCCTTCCTTGCCTCAAGCAGGCCCGCAAGATGCGGTTCGGTATCGATCAACTTGCCCTCTCCCTCTAGCCAATTGTGCGAACCGGGGTGGCGCGATGACCACCCCGCCCCCGCCTCAGAACCGCGCGGTAATATCGACCCCGTAGGTCCGCGGCACGCCACGGGTGAGGTAATCCTGATAAAACGCATTCAGGTTCAGCCCATAGACGTAGTAGAACTTGTTGGTCAGGTTCTTCCCCCACAGGCTGATCGAATATTTCTCATCAAGCGTATAGGTCGCGCGCCCGTTGAACAGCCAGTATCCGGGATTGCCGCACGCGATTTCGGGCGTCGCCTGCAAAACCAGCGTTCCGGTGCGCGGCTGATCGCACGGGCTTTGGCCATAATCGGCAAATGGATCGAAGAAATATTTGCCCATATATTGCGCATCGCCGCGCAGGATCAGCTTGCTGCGTTCGCCTTCATACGCAGTCAGATCGAACCCTGCCGAGAACGTCGTTTTAGGCGCATTGGGGAAACGATTGCCGTTGATATCGAGCGAAAGGCTGCTGGGGTCGGTCGGATCGACCGAATTGCCTTTATACTTGGTATCGAGATAGCCGAACGAGGCATCGAACCGCAGTGGATCGGCGACTTGGACCGCAAGCTCTGCTTCCATCCCGACGACACGCCCACTCGCCGAACGCAGGAACGATGTCGCTCCGATCACCTGGGCAATCTGCTGGTTCGAATAATCATAATAGAACCCAGCGACGTTCAGCTGCACACGATTGTTGGCAAAACGCGATTTCAAACCGACCTCATATGCGTTCACCTTCTCAGGCTCGAGGAAATACACCTGGCTGATGTCCTGATACGCCAGCCCGTTGAAGGTGCCCGCGCGATACCCCCGGCTATAGCTCGCATAGCCGAGCACATCGTCGGTGAACTTGTAATCGATCACTGCACGGCCGCTGAATTCGCCGGTTTTGCGCTGCTGGCTGACCGCCGGAAGCGCGCCGTTGAACGGGAAGCTGTAGGGCACGAGGCTCGCAATCGTGCCCGTCCCCGCCAGATCGAACAGCGTTGTGCGGGCGTTGGAGTATTTCACCTTGTCCCAAGTGTAACGCAAACCGACCGTCAGCGAGAGCGCATCGGTGATTTCATAAGCGGCCTCGCCATAAATCGCGGTCGATGGCCGCGAAATCGTGAACCGCTGATCGGCAAGGATCGGCCCGAATGGTGGTGCACCTGCCGCCTGACACGCGCCTTGAGACGCTGTGCCGCCCGCCGAATTGGTCGTAGCAACATCGGTCTGGAATGCGATCAACGACCGCGCATCGAAGAAGCCATTCGGGTTGATGACGATCGGTGCGCAATATCCGGGGCTGGTCGGAGTCAGCGCTGGATTGACGAGAAACGCCGGAATGGTCCGCAGCGAATTGCCCACGCCGATGGGACTGTTGTTGAAATTCCCCGGCACGCCGAACCCTGTCAGCAGCGGCCGCAGGAAACCGAAGAAATCGGGCTCGTTCTGCGTATCGATCTTGTCGCGGCCATAATAGAGCCCGCCGATCAGTTTCAGCCGATCCGCATCGTAAGTGAAGCGCAGATCCTGGTTGAAATTCTTGCTCTGCGAATTGTAGCGGATCGCGCAGATATCGATCGGCGATCCATCGCAATCGAACGGCGACAGACGGTATTTGCCATAATCATACCCCGTGATCGATGTGACCGACAGTGCATCGGTCAGTTCGGCATCGATGGTTAGCGATAGCCCGCGCGATGATGTGAAATACTCGCCAGCGGTATCGGCCTGCACTTCATTGCGCTTCAATGTCCGCCCGCCGAGTTCGGGCCGCGGCGCAAACCGCGAATAGCCGCCGGCATTGGTGCGCCCCGCCAGATAGCCGATCCCGTATGGCAGATCCTGGCGCGGATCGTTTTTGGCGTAGTAGCCTTTCAGATTGATATCGATCGTTTCCGACGGTTTCCACCGCAGGCTGGCACGAGCGGCGGTTGAATCGGTGGTTCCGTAATCCTGCCCGTCGGTCGGATTGAAGGTATAGCCATCGCCCTTGCTGCGCGTTCCTGCGATCCGGATGCCCAACTTATCGGGCACAAGCGTCGCTTCGACAGCCCCGTCGAACTTGAACGTGTCATAATTGGCATAGCCGAGCGTCGCAGACCCGCTCGCGCCATCAAGATCGGGCTTTTTGGTGATGAAGTTGATCGCGCCGCCCGTCGTGTTGCGGCCATAAAGCGTGCCCTGCGGCCCGCGCAGCACTTCAACCCTGTCGAGATCGTAAAGCTGCTGTCCGTGGCTGGCACGGAAGCTCTGATAAACTTCATCGACATAGACCCCAACCGGCGAAGCAGTCGACGCCGAAAATTCGTTCGCCACCGAAATCCCGCGCAATGAGAAATTGGGCTGCGTCGTGCTATACGCCGATGTGACCTGAAGGTTGGGGAGCGTTCCCATCAGATCGCTCGTCTGCGTAACGCCGCGAGACGCGAGATCGTCAGCGGAAAAGGCCGACACAGCAGCAGGCACGTCTTGCAAATTCTGTTCGCGTTTCTGCGCGGTAACGATGATTTCACTCAGGCCACCATCGTCTTCGGCTGCGGCCTCTTGCGCGAGCGCGGGCATTGCAAGCAGCGCGATCGCCGATGTGGCGATCAACAAACGGGTTTGGTTCAACGTCGAGATTTTCATGGCATTATCCTCTCTGGAGTGTTGTTTCAGCGTGATGGATCACGTCTCGATTGCGGAGTGCAGGCGCGGGACTGGCCCCTGCGGTGTGGGTGTAGCGGGCCTCATCGCAGGCCTTCCGGAATATGGCCGGTTTCGTTGACACTGATCACCGTCAGCGCATCGAGGCTACGCCCTGCCAGCCTCGTGATCGACGCATAGGACGGCACGAACCGCGCTTCGTTGTCGATGCCCAGCACGTGCGAGAGCATGATGTTGATCGGGAACCCGTGTGTGAAAATCGCCACGGTTTCGGATGCCCCGCCGTTCATAATGACTTCGAATGCAGAAAGCGTTTCACGCCGGAATTCAGGTGCATCGATCCCGAAATAGGCGAGCGGGGCGCTGAGGAACTTGCGCCATTCGTCATGCCCTTTGTCGCGGATCGCATCGATGCTGACATAGGGTCCGCCCAGCCGGTCTATCTCGCCCAGCCCGAACACGATTTCGATCGGCTTTGCCAATGCCGTGGCAAGCGGAGCAGCAGTATCGTCAGCGCGCGTCATTCCGCTCGAAACGATTCGGTCGACAGGTTCATTTGCAAGGATCGTGGCCGCCGCAAACGCCTGAGCGTGTCCGCGCGCGGTCAACGGCGGGTTGGCTCTGCCGCCGGTCGCGGCGACATCGGGTTGCCCGTGGCGGACGAGGATGATCTGGGTCATGCCACCACCGCGCGCATCGCATGGAAACCGCCATCGACCCTGAGGTCGGCGCCGTTGATCCAGCGCGCCTCTGCGCTCAACAGGAAAGCGATGGCAGAGGCAATTTCCGCAGGCGTTCCGTGCCGCCCGACAAGCCCTGCCGCCGCTGCGATCCGGTCCTCCCCCATCGTCTTCCGGAAATCGCCAAGGATTGGCGTTTCGACAGGTCCGGGGCTGACACCGTTGACGCGGATTCGGCGTGGCTGCAATTGTGCGGAACTGCGCACCACCCAGCGATTGAGCGCGGCCTTCGAAACTTCATACGCCTCTGGCCCCGACAGATTGGCCGCATGGCTGGGCAGAGCATCGAATCCGCCGCTCAGCAGTGCATCGTGCGCATCTGCTGACCAGTCACAGCGCAAAGCCGCGATGCTCGACACCGCAACAATGGCTGCGCCATCACGCAACTTGTGAAGCAAGGCAGAGGTCAATGCGGCAGGTGCAAGGCAATTGACCGCAAGCACGGTCGCAGCATCTGCCGTGCCCGGAACGCCTGCAACGTGAGCGATGCCGTCAAGCGTTCCTTCGATCCGGTCTGCCACGGCTGCAATCGCATCTGGATCTGCCAGATCGCATACCACATCCGCTTCATGCCGATCAAGGCCGATGGCATCGGGACCCAGCAGTGCCATCAACGCTGCGCCGATGCCGCTCGCAGCCCCTGTGACCAAAACGCTCATGACCATTGCACCGGCATCGCGGTCCAGCCGGTAAACCAGTTCGACGGCAGCCGCTGAGGCTCCCCGATCAATTCGACCTGTGACACCCGTTCGAAAAACGCTTCGAAAAACAACCGCGTTTCGAACCGCGCGAGATGCGCACCCACGCAGAAATGTGCGCCTTGCCCGAAGCCGATATGCGCATTGGGGCTGCGATCCACGGTCAACCGGTCAGGATCGCTAAACTGCCGCTCGTCGCGGTTGGCGCTGGCGAACCAGAGCACAACCTTATCGCCCTTCGCTACCTGTGTGCCGAACAGGTCGAAATCCTCCGCCACTGTGCGTCGCATATGGCCAACAGGTGAGACGTGGCGGCACATGTCCTCGATCATCGATGGGATCAGTGCCCGATCGGCCTTGACCTGTTTGAACGCTTCAGGTTGCCGCGCCAGTTGCACCAGACCACCTGTCAGCAGGAACCGTGTCGTTTCATTCCCTGCCACGGTGAGCAGCATGAAATACGCATCGAGAGCATCATCGGCCATATCCGCCGCGACCAGCGCCGAAGCCACATCATCGGCTGGCGCACTGCGTTTCGCTTCGGCCAGCGTCCGGAAATACGCAAAGAGCGCGGCTCGAGCCTCGGCCTGTTCGGCATTGGTCGCGCGCACATCGGACATCGCGTTGGCCCAATCGACCAACCGCTCGGCTGCATCAGCGGGCACGCCAAGCACATCGGCAATCACCAGCATCGGCAGCTTGATCGCGATGGCCTCGACAAAATCGAAGCTGGAGCCAATCGGCGCATCATTGACCAGCTTGCGCGCGATGTCACCGATCCGCGCCTCACGCTTGGCGATCGCCGTTCTCGACAAGGAAGGCAGAACGATGTTGCGCAACTTCCCATGCAGTGGCGGATCGCTGTTATGCACGCTGGCATGCCCCGCCCCCTCGGCGCGGCGATTCTTGATCTGCGTGCCATGGCCTGACAGCAAACGCGCATGATCGCGCGCCGCAGCCGAGACATGATCGTAGCGTGTCAGCGACCAGAAGCCCGGGCCATCGGGCTCGGCATTGAAATGCACTGGCGCGTCATCGCGAAGCTGGCGAAATAGCGCGTGTTCGCGCGACGCGGCGAATGCCGACAGATCGAGAAGGTCGACCGGGCTCACCGTGCAATGCCAAACAAGGTGCGATGCCACACCAGCCCGCACGCCCTGCCCAGGCGCTCGACGTCATCAGGCATCGGGTCGGCATCGGCCAGCCCCACGCTGACATAGGCCATCTGCTCGGTGAGCGCGCTCAGCGCCTCTGCCAGCATGGCCGCATCCCCCACCGGCGCAATATGCTCCTCGGCAATAAGCAGCTCGATCCAGCGCTGCGTCCGCGCGACAAACCGCTGGCGGTTGGCAAGCCACTGGGCGCGAAAGCCATCCTTCCCGCTCAGTGCGGCAGCCTCTCTCGACACGCGGAGCAGCAGCCGGTGCTCGGCATATTCGCGGAAAAACAGGATGTTGCGCGCCTGCAATTGCGCCAGCGTCGGCACAAGTGCCTCTCCCGACGTCCGCCCGCTCGAATGCCGCAACCGGTCATTAAGCCGCGTCAGCACCGCGTTCAGCACGGCGTCCTTGTCAGCAAAATGGCGATAGAACAGGCCGTGGCTGATCCCCGCTTCGGCAACGATATCGGCAATCCGGGTCTTTTCGTAGCCATGCTTTCCGAAAACCACCTCGGCAGCCGTCAGCAAACGCTCACGCGTCGCCTGCCCTTTGCGGGTCGGCGGGTCTTTTACGACGCTTTCGTTGAGCGGCGTGTGCACGACGCTTGCTCTCCCCTCTTCTTCGGCTATCATGACATTTGCAAAGGTGATGTCAATGTCACTTTTAGCAGGGAGAGGACCGAACATGGGCAGGCTCGAGGGCAAGATCGCGGTCATTACGGGTGCGAGCGGCGGGATCGGATCGGCCACTGCTGCAAAGTTTATCGCCGAAGGTGCCCGCGTCATGCTTGCAGGCCGTGACGAGGCCCGCCTTTTGGCAGCCGTGTCTGCAATTGGCGCCGACGATCGCATCGCAACCTGCGTCGGCAATCCGGCCGAGGAGGCAGACGTGATCGCGTTGATCGAAGCCGCCAAGGCGCGCTTTGGCGGTGTCGATATCCTGTTCGCCAATGCCGGAGCCGAAGGCAGCATCGCACCGCTGACCGCGATCAGCGTCGCGGAGTTCGATGAAGTGCAGACGGTCAACATCCGCGGCACCTGGCTCGCTATCAAGCACACAGCACCTGCGATGATCGAACGCGGCGGCGGATCGATCATCTGCACATCGTCGGTCGCAGGCAGCGTCGGCGTTGCAGGCCTTGGTGCCTATGCCGCGAGCAAACATGCAATCAACGGGCTGGTCAAAGTCGCCGCGCTCGAATTTGCCAAGGCGGGCGTTCGCGT
>JANOQL010000365.1:0-5483 GCA_031414835.1 Sphingomonadales bacterium
CAGGCAGAAGTCGATACACGGTTACGCAGGCCGGACCTTTGGGAGCGTCATGTTGGCGCTCGGGCCCAGCCTGCCTCTGACGCGCGGCGAAAGAATAAGGATCACATGGGGCATGAACCTCATCCAGACGATTGAAGCCGAAAACATCGCCAAGCTCACCGCGAACAAGCCGATCCCCGTATTTCGCCCCGGCGATACGCTCAAGGTTGGCGTTCGCGTCGTTGAAGGCGAACGCACCCGCGTTCAGAATTACGAAGGCGTGTGCATCGCACGGTCGAACAGGGGAATGGGATCGAACTTCACCGTTCGCAAGATCAGCTTCGGCGAAGGTGTGGAGCGCGTATTTCCGCTGTATTCGCCCAACATCGATAACATCGAAGTCGTCCGCAAGGGCGCGGTGCGTCGTGCCAAGCTGTATTATCTGCGCGGTCGCCGCGGCAAATCGGCACGGATCGCCGAACGCCGTGACAATCGTGAGCAGACCAAGGGCTAAGCCACACAGTTCGGCGCGAGGCTGACCCGTGCCGGACGTCTTAACTCTACAACCGCTATCGCCTGCTGACGCCGATCTGGCGCAGCGGGCTTTGGCGTGCGCGGGGCAGGGCGACGCGACGGGCGCACAGAACCTGTTGATGCAGGTGACGCCTGCCGCCGCAAGCCATCCTGACATCTTGTTCGTTGCCTCAACGGTCCTAGAAGAGCAGGGGCGGCTTGCAGAGGCGCGCCGGGCGCTTGAGGGCGCTTTGCAGCAGGCACCGGGAAGCTGGCAGCTGTGGAACGGCTATGCCGGGCTGCTGGGGCGGACGGGCGACACAGCAAAGGCAATAGCGGCCTATCGCCAAGGGCTAGCCAGAAGCCCGCGCAACGCCGAACTGCTCCGCAATCTGGCGCTGACCCAACTCGAGGCAGGCGCGCTCGACGATGCGCAGGCCTCGCTCAATGCGGCCGAGGCAGGCGAACCCGGTACGCAGGCGGCGCTTCACATCGGGGCAGCAATTGCCGAAGCGCGCGGTGACAAAATAAGCGCGGAACGCAATTACCGCGCAATCATCTTGCGCGATTCGACCGATCACGCGGCGACGGTCAATCTGGCTACCTTGTTGCGCGCCAACGACCGCGCAGCCGAGGCTCTCGATCTGATCGAGCGGGCAGGCGAAGACGCGGTCACGCTGACGATCAAGGCGCACTGCCTGGCAGACATGGGTCAGCCGCATGCTGCTGTTGCAGCATATCGAGCTGCCATCACCGCCAATCCGGCCTATCTCGATCCGCATGAAACGCTGGCGCGGCTGCTGCCGCAGTTGGGGCAGGGCGATGCGCCGCTCGCTAGCTATGATGATGCAATGGTGCGGTTTCCGGAATCTCGGGCATTGCATAACTCGGCAATCCTGGCGGCGCGAGACGTCAAGGATGCCGGGCGGATGCAGCGTTGGGCCAAGGCTGCAATCGCCAAGTTCGGCCCCGATCCCACGTTCGGGATTGCGCAAGCGCTGGCGTTTGACATGGCGGGGGAGCGGGGCCCGGCGATCGATGCGTTGCGCGATGTCGTCGGCGCGCATCCCGAACTGGCGGGCGCGCATAATCATCTCGCGCCGCTGCTGCTTGCCATGGGCGATCTCGATGCTGCCGAAGACCATGCGGCGGCGGGTGCCAGGCTGGCTCCGCTCGATCAATCGGGATGGGCGTGGTTGAGTGTCATTTGGCGAATGAAGAACGATCCGCGCGAGGACTGGCTGGCCGATTACGACCGGCTGGTGATGCCGGTGCGGCTGTCATTGCCCGATGGCCTTGCCGACGCGCTCACTGCCCTCCACACGACAAGCCTCCACCCGGCCGAACAATCGTTGCGTGGTGGCACTCAGACACGCGGCAATCTGTTCGACAAGCGCGCGCCTGAAATCCGGCAACTCCGCGATGCGATTGCCGATGCAGTGCGCGGGGCAGTTGCCGCACTTCCCGATGATGCCACGCACCCCTTTCTCAGTCGCAAGACAGGCGACATCGCATTTGCAGGATCATGGTCGGTTCGGTTGCGCGCCGAAGGATTCCATATCGATCATATCCATCATCAGGGCTGGCTCTCTTCGGCGTGCTATATCGCGCTGCCCCCGGTTGGCGGGGCGGATCATGCCGGATGCCTGCAATTCGGCGTGCCCGATGCGACGCTGGGCCTTGGCCTCACCCCGCGCCGTATTGTGACGCCCGAAAAGGGAATGCTCGTGCTGTTCCCATCCTATTTCTGGCACGGCACCATCCCCTTCGTCAGCGATACGCCGCGGCTGACGGTCGCGTTCGACGCAATCCCTTCCTGATTGCTAGACAAAACAGGATGAAAGGCTAGAGCGGCGCGCGCCATATCTCCGCTCATGTCGAGCGAAGTCGAGACACGTTGGTGCGCGCACCTGCCTCTCGACTTCGCTCGAGGTGAGCGGAAGTTGGCGTTGCTGGGCATATTGGAGCTGAAAAATGGGATACCGCATCGTCGTCGCTGGAGCCACGGGCAATGTGGGCCGCGAGATGCTCAACATTCTCGCCGAACGCGAATTTCCGATTGATGAGATCGCAGCAGTCGCCTCGTCGCGGTCGCAGGGCGATGAGATTGAGTTCGGCGAAACTGGCAAGATGCTCAAGGTCATGAACATCGAGAATTTCGATCCGGCGGGCTGGGACATTGCGCTGTTTGCGATTGGCTCCGCCGCAACCAAAATTCACGCTCCGCGCTTTGCCGCCGCTGGCTGTGTCGTGATCGACAATTCGTCGCTGTATCGAATGGACCCCGATGTGCCGTTGGTCGTGCCCGAGGTGAACCCTGATGCGATCGCGGGTTATGCCAAGCGCAACATCATCGCCAATCCCAATTGCTCGACCGCGCAAATGGTCGTCGCGCTTAAGCCCTTGCACGATTTCGCAAAGGTGAAGCGCGTCGTCGTCGATACCTATCAGTCGGTGTCAGGCGCAGGCAAGGACGGTATGGACGAGCTGTTCGAACAGTCACGCAACATCTTCGTCGGCGACAGTGCCGAGGCGAAGAAATTCACCAAACAGATCGCGTTCAACGTGATCCCGCATATCGGCGATTTCAACGATGATGGATCGACCAGCGAAGAATGGAAAATGGTCGTCGAAACCAAGAAAATCCTCGATCCCAAGATCAAGGTGATCGCCACCTGCGTCCGCGTGCCGGTGTTCGTCGGGCATAGCGAGGCGATCAACATCGAATTCGAGGAAGAAATCAGCGCAAAGAAAGCGATGTCGCTGCTCCGTGAGGCGCCAGGCATCATGCTGGTCGATAAGCGCGAAGATGGCGGATACGTAACCCCGGTCGAATGCGTCGGCGATTACGCGACCTTCATCAGCCGCGTGCGCGAAGATCCAACGGTCGATAGCGGGCTGAGCCTCTGGTGCGTGTCGGACAATCTGCGGAAAGGCGCGGCGTTGAACGCGGTGCAGATCGCCGAACTGCTCGGGCGGCGGCACTTGAAGAAGGGGTGACGTCGAACGATGCCAACCGCTCAACTCTATTTCTCCTTCCGCTCGCCCTACAGCTATCTCGCGGTCGGGCGGTATCGCGCGATGGCGGACGAAGGGCTGATCGATATTGCGCTCAGGCCCGTCTATCCGCTTGCGATCCGGCAGCCCGATTTTTTCGAGCGCAACCATCCCAACTGGCTTGGTTACACCTTCCGCGACATGTTTCGGGTGGCGCAGTTTCACGGCATTCGCTTCGGCCCGCCGCGGCCCGATCCGATCGTGCAGGATACAGCGACGCGCAAGATTGCGACAGAGCAGCCTTATGTCCGGCGGATTACGCGGCTGGGTCAGGCAGCGACGCGGCGCGGCAAAGGGCTGGCATTTGCGCATGAGGCGGGAATGCTGATCTGGGGCGGGGCCGAAGGCTGGCACGAGGGCGATCATCTGGCGGGGGCTGCGAAGCGAGCGGGCCTCGATCTGGCCGAACTCGATGCCGAGGTGGCGGCTGAGGCGGAGGCGCTTGACGCCGAAATCGCTGCCAATCAGGCCGCGCTCGAAGCCGCCGGGCATTGGGGCGTGCCGACACTGGTGCTCAATGGCGAGCCGTTCTTCGGGCAGGACCGGATCGAAATGGTCCGCTGGCGACTGGGGCAGGGCGGCTGACTCACTCCCCGACAGGTGGCGGCGGTGCGGCTCCCTTCGGCGGGGCCTTCAAAAACAGGATCAGCGGCAGGAATGCGATCACCACGATCATCATCAGTTTGAAATCGGAAAGATAGGCAATCATCGCGGCCTGCCGGGTCACCTCGAGGTTCATCGCGGACATCGCGGCCTCGCCAACTTGCCCCCAGCGGTCGGCAGTCGCCGGATCGATCGTCGAAAACGTCGAAGAAGTCACATGCCCCGCCAGATCCTCATGGCTCGTCTGAATGCCGCGCGTCAGCGCAGTGGTGGTCAGCGAAATGCCCAGACTGCCGCCGAGGCTGCGCATCAGATAGAGCAGGCTCGCGCCATCGGTGCGCATCTGGATCGGCAGCGTCGCAAACGCCATGGCGTTAATCGGCATGAACGTCAGCCCCATGCCCAGCCCTTGAATGAAGCCAGCAAGGATGATCGGCTCGCGCCCCATTTCCATTGACCAGCCCGTCATCATCGCCATCGATCCGGCGGTGATCGCGAACCCGGTGCCGATCAGGATGCGCAGATCGACAACACCCGCCAGCCGTGTGGCAACCACCATGGCAATCAATATGCCGACCCCGCGCGGCGCAAGCAGCACGCCGGTATCGTAAACCGGATAGCCGTAGATATTCTGGAGCATCGGCGGCAGCAGCGCAAAAATGCCGAACATCATCAGCCCGATGACAACGCTGAACGCCAGCCCGGCAACAAAATTGCGGTTGGCGAACAATTGACGCGAAAACAGCGGCGATTTGGCGGTCGCGTTGTGGATCGCAAACACCCAGAGGGCTGCGATCACGACCCCCATCTCGATCACAATTTCCCAACTTTGCAGCCAGTCTTCTTGCTGGCCGCGATCAAGCATCAGCTGGAGCGACGCGAGGCCCAATGCCAGAAATGCAAAGCCGAACAGATCGAGCCGCCGCCCAGTCGTTGGCCGCGACGGCAGCAGCCACCACAGGATGGCGAGGGTCGGAATGCCAATCGGCAGATTGATATAAAAGCACCAGCGCCAGTCATAACTCTCGGTCAGCCAGCCGCCGATCATCGGGCCGAAAATCGGCGCGACCATGATTCCCATCCCCCAGAGCGCCATCGCGCGCGGGCCTTTTTCGGGCGGATTGATGTCCATCAGGATTGTCTGCGACAGTGGCCCGATAAACGCGGCACAGATCCCCTGCAAAATGCGGAACGCCACCATTTCTTCGAGGGTCACCGCGATCCCGCACAGCATCGATGCGATCGTAAAGCCAGTTACTGCGCCGATGAACAGGTTGCGCGATCCCACGCGGTCGGCGAGCCAGCCAGTGAGCGGCATCGTAACCGCACCT
>JANOQL010000366.1:0-3884 GCA_031414835.1 Sphingomonadales bacterium
GGGCGCATCTGGGCCGATGGCAAATTGTTGCGCGGCGAAGCTGGCGATTTCAAAACCGAAACAGGATACCGGTTTCACAGCGGCAGCGGCGATCAGGCGGTCGATCCGTTGATTGCGGCGGCAGAAGGCGCAGGCGCAGCACCAGCGTATCGCGGGATCGCCTATGCGGTGTTCGAGGATTTCCAGCTCGGCGATTATGGCAACCGCATTCCGTCATTGTCATTCGAGGTGATCGGCGATGAAGGCAATGTCGGGCTGGGTGCCATCGCCGCCGAGCTCGCTCCGCAGCTTTCGACCGATATCGAAGCGAGCATCGGAGGATATGCTGCTGAAGGCGATTCGGTGCGTGGCGCAATCGAGGTGCTGGCAGGGGTGTTTCCATTGTCTTTGGGCGATAATGGCGAAGCGCTGACGCTCGGCGATACACCGGGTGCGCCCGTTGCCATCGCCACAGACGAATTGGGCAGCATCGCTGGTGCCAAACGTGCCGAGCCTGTGACGTTTGCTCAGCGCAGCGCTGCGCAACAATCGGAATCATTGGCGCTCGCTTATTATGATGCCGCGCGAGATTATCTGCCCGCCACCCAGACCGCACGGCGCGATGGCGGGGCACGGCGAACCGACCGGATCGATCTTCCTGCAACACTCGATGCAGGGGCAGCGCGTCAATATTGCGAAGCGCGTTTGTCACGAAACTGGGCCGAACGGCTGACGGCGCGGATCGGACTTCCGCCTCGGCGGCTAGCGCTTGCGCCAGGTCAATTGGTGGCGCTTCCGGGTCAGGCAGGATTGTGGATGATCCGCGCAACGGCGTTTTCAGGCGGTGCGATCGAGGTCGATCTTGTGCGCCATGCAACAGCGACGCTTGCATATAGTTCGGATTCGGGGCGGCATGTCAGTGAAGCGGACGTTGCGCACGGCCCCACAACGCTGACGATCTTCGATCTTCCGCCGCTGGGCGATAGCATCGCCACGACGCCTCAGGTGGCAGTCGCTGCCGCAGGGATATCGGTGGGCTGGCGGCGGGCATCGCTCTCGCTGAGCCGTGACGCTGGGCAAAGCTGGATCGATGCAGGGGGTTCGGCGGCCCCTGCGATCATGGGTATTGCGGCGACGGCGCTGCCCGACGGTCCGGCCACAATCCTCGACCTTGTCGGCACGGTCGATGTAACGATGGTCAATATCGGCATGGACCTGGCCGATGCCGATGATGCCGCACTCCTGCGGGGAGACAACATCGCAATGATCGGCGATGAGGTCATCCAGTTCGGGCGCGCCGATCCGCTTGGCGCCGGACGATGGCGGCTGTCGCAGCTGTTGCGGGGACGGCGCGGAACCGACCATGCAACAGGTGGGCACAGCGCGGGCGAAGCCTTTGTGATGCTCGATCCTGACAGTCTAGCCCTCGTCACATCGAACATCGGGGACACGCTGTCGATTATGGCGACGGGCATAGGCGATGCTGTGCCCGCAATGGCTTCGACTGGCGTCGAAGGGCGATCGCTGCGCCCGCTTTCGCCCTGCCATGTGCGTTCCGAACGGCGCGACACAGGCGAAACGCGGGTTCAGTGGATCCGGCGAAGCAGGGCCGGATGGTCTTGGCCCGATGGTGTCGAGGTGCCTCTTGGCGAAGAAATCGAGCGTTACGAGGTTGAGGTCGCTCCTAACGTCGGCGTCGCGCGTGTGATGCAAACCGGCGATGCTGCGTATTCATACAGTCAGGCAGACAGGCTTGCCGACATCGCAGCTGGCGCGACGAGTGTCGTAATTTCGATTTCACAGATCGGGCAGTTCGCGCGTTCGCGACCCGCAACCATCCAGTTCCAACTCTGACGGAGGCCATGACATGCCAGAAACGACACCGCGTTTCGCCCTTCCCTTGCTGGCGACGGGGCAAGCGCAAAAAGAAGTGACTCACAATGAGGCACTGACGCTGGCGGATCTTCTGCTCGCGCCAGTGGTGCAATCTGTTGCACCAGCCTCGGTGCCATCATCGCCTGTTCTGGGGCAGGGGTGGATTGTCGGGCCGTCCCCTTCCGGCGCATGGGCGGGGCAGGCGGCAAATCTGGCGTTCTGGACCAGCGGCGGGTGGCGGTTCGCAACTGCGCCTGTGGGAATGACACTCTGGTCTGTCGCCGACACTGCCCCTGTTCGACGGACGTCGTCCGGCTGGGAAATCGGGCAACTTGACGCATTCGCAGTGCGGATCGGGGGAAATCAGGTGCTGGCGGCACGGCAGTCGGCCATTCCAACCCCTACCGGGGGATCGATGATAGACATCGAAGCGCGAGCTGGTATTGCCGCGATCCTGAACCGCTTGCGTGCACACGGACTTATTGCGACGTGAGGGCATGTTGTTAGTCATGAATTGTCGCGGAGCCCACCTAGACTGCGGTATTTCAGCAACACTCCGGGATATTTCGCGACTTGCATGGACCCAAACCATTCGATAGGACGTTTCGGCAATCTCGAGTTAAATTTGAAAAGGGGATTCTTATGCGGAAGCTAGCTATTGCTTTGGCGCTTACCACGACTGCCATTGCCTCGCCGGCACTTGCGCGTGACGATGCTTGGTACATCGGCATCGAAGGCGGCGGCATGATCGTCGAAGACAGTGAATTCGATGTTGGTGCGATCAAGAACGCAACGACTATCGATTATAATGTCGGTTTCGATGGCGACGGCATCATCGGTTACGATTTTGGCGGTTTCCGGCTTGAAGCCGAAGTCGGTTACAAAGAGGCAACTCTTGAAACCTTTACTTCGACGACAACCACGCCGTTCCCAACTGCAGCTGGTCCGGTGACGAGCATTCCTCCTGGACGTTACGAAGCGTCGGGCGGTGAAACCAATGTCCTGAGCTTCATGGTCAACGGTTTGCTCGATTTCGGTGACGACGATGGCATCAGCGGTTTTGTTGGTGGTGGTGTCGGGGTTGCTCGGGTCAAGAACATTGTTGTCTTGAACAATGTCGGTTCGTCGCTCAATGATTCGGATACTGGCTTTGCCTTCCAGGGCCTTGCTGGCGTTCGCGTGCCTTTGAGCGAAAAGATCGATGCTGGTCTCAAGTATCGCTTTTTCAACGCCGACCGGGTTAACCTGATCGATCTCGGCGGACGTTCGACCAACGGCCGCTTCCGTTCGCACAGCTTACTCGCCAGCTTGATCTATAACTTCGGTGAGCCAGCGGCACCCCCGCCCCCACCGCCTCCGCCGCCCCCGGTCGATGTGCCGCCGCCCCCACCGCCACCGCCACCTGCGGTTTGCACGCCAGGGCCGTACATTGTGTTCTTCGAATGGGATCGTTCGGACATCACAGGTGAAGCAGCCGGCATTCTTGACAGCGCCGTTTCGCAATACACGAATTGCGGCAATGCGCAGGTCATGCTTGCAGGGCACGCCGATAAGTCGGGAACGCCGAAGTATAACGTCGGTCTTTCGGAGCGTCGCAACGCGGCGGTTCGTTCGTACCTCGAAGGACGTGGCATTCCAGGTGGCGTCGTTTCGACGCAGGCCTTTGGTGAAAGCGCACCGCGCGTAGACACCGCCGATGGCGTCCGCGAACTTCAGAACCGTCGGGTGGAAATCACCTACGGTCCAGGTTCGGGCATGTAAGCCATTCGATCTTCGGATTGAACGTGAAGGGCCGGTCGAAAGACCGGCCCTTTTTCGTATGGGCAGTGCATATCACCGAAATGCCCGGCCGGGCTTGATCGTTGGGAGGGGGGGCAGTCCCAGCCGCCCCCAAGCGGCTACAGTCAGCGCGCTTGAACATGCGAGGCAAATGACAAGCGACCGTAGGAGCGGCGTGAGCCTTTCAATCCGGGATAGTGCAGTTGTTGCATTTTCGCAGCGAAAGTCATTGGATCGGATAAGTGACGTCT
>JANOQL010000367.1:0-3694 GCA_031414835.1 Sphingomonadales bacterium
AATAACCGGCTACGCATCGTCGAAAGCGCCTTTTAGAATGAGAATTGGGGTTTGGACGCAAAGCCGGGCAGCAGCACCGCCTCAACATCGGCGAATGACACCAGCGATACGCCGTCGCCAGCGCGCATTCCACGCGCCAGACGCGTCACCCCATCGTCGACAAGCCCCGTCACCAGCCTGCTGGCATCGCCAAGCTGAACCGCAAGCAGCGACGGAACATTTTCGACCGCACCGTCAATCACGATGACGTCATAAGGCGCCAGATCAGGCCACCCGCTCGCCAGATCGCCTTCGACAATCGTGACATTCACTTTCGCCGCGAGTTTTGACCGCGCATCTTCGGCCAACGCAGCGTCGCATTCCAGCCCGATGACCTTTGCAGCCAGTCCGGCGATCACCGCACAGGCATATCCTGTTGCAGCGCCGATCACGAGCACATGGTGGTGCGCCTCGATTTGGGCTTCACCGATGAGCCGCGCTGTTGCCAATGGCGAGTTCAACCGACGACTGCCGCTGAGCCACACAGGGGCATCGGCATAGGCGCGCGCGGTTTGCGATCCGGGAACAAACAGTTCGCGCGCCACAGAAGACAGTGCCGCGACCAGCGAAGGCTGCGTTACGGTGTTGGTCCGCAACTGGCTGTCGACCATCGCGGCCCGCATCGCTGGAAAATCAAGATCGATCACGCACATCTCCGTGGCACAACTGTCTTACAAGCGCAATACACCTGATCGCTCGTGCCGAGCCTTATCGCTTTGATGCGCACCCGCCAAGGCCTTGGGGAAGGCTTTGCATCCTACTTGACTAACGCGGACAACCGCATAGATGCGCCGCTCCACTGATAATCGATTTCAGGCCCGATGGCGGAGTGGTGACGTAACGGACTGCAAATCCGTGTACCCGGGTTCGATTCCCGGTCGGGCCTCCATCAGCGGTTACAGCGACGCAAGCTCCTTGAGTGGCACCGCAGGATCGGCAAGCTGATTCGGCGATGGCGCGGCCCGCTGTTCGACCAGCTTTCGCCCCTGAACATAATCGCGAACCATGTTGACGCAATCGAGCGCGATCACCCTGTCGTGCTTCAGATACACAACAGAAAAACTGCGCGTTGCTGGATCGCCGCGCGTGATTGCCTGATCATGCCCCGTTGAAAGGCCAACGGTCTGGAGCTTGAGATCATATTGGTTCGACCAGAACCACGGCGTCGCGGCGTAAGGCTGCGGATCGCCGGCGATGTGCTTTGCGACGACATTGGCCTGATCGTTGGCATTCTGCACTGATTCGAGCCGAATGGTCGCGCCATCGGCAAAACCGTTGGCGTGCGCAGCGCAATCGCCGATGGCGTAAACATCTGCGAGCGACGTCCGGCAATATCCATCAACGACAACGCCATTGCCGGTCGTTGCACCAGCAGCAGCAAGCGGCGCAACGCTCGGCACGATACCGATGCCGACGATCACCATATCGCAGGCGATGCGATCTCCGCCAGCCAGCACGACGTGCGAAACACGTGTCTCTCCTTCAAGCGCAACCACTTGCGCATCGGTCCGCAGATCGACGCCATGCGCCCGGTGTTCGGCAGCAAAAAAGTCTGAAAGTGCCTCTCCAGCAACTCGTGCGAGCAGGCGCGGCAGAGCTTCGAGGACTGTCACGCGCTTGCCCAATTTGGTCAGCACAGCGGCGGCTTCGAGCCCGATATAGCCACCGCCGATCACAACGACATGATCGACGTCGGGCATCTCGGCGATCATGGCATCGACGTCAGCACGGGTGCGAACGCTATGAACGCCGCCAAGATCGGCACCCGAGCAGCTCAATTTGCGGGGATCGCCCCCTGCCGCCCATATCAGCGTGCCGTAGCCAAGGCTTGTCCCGTTGGTCAGCATGAGCTGCTTTGCCGGCGCATCGATTGCCTCGACCTCGCATCCGAGTAACAGATCGACCTGCTTGTCGGCCCAGAACGCCGGAGGGCGGATGTAGAGCCGCTCGAACGCCTTTTCCCCTGCAAAATACTCTTTGGACAGCGGTGGACGTTCATAGGGCGGTTCGGTTTCGCGCCCGACAATTGCCACCGACCCTGCGAATCCCTGCTGCCGCAATGCCAATGCCGCCTGCGCGCCGCCATGCCCGCCGCCGACAATCACGATGTCGTAGCGTTCCATCATCGTGTCACGGTGCAGACGCGGGCTGTGTCGAAGGCTGTGCCGCCGACGCCTTGGCCGCGTCAGCAACCTGCATCTGGCCGATTTCGGTCAGCCGACGGATCAGGTCTTCTTTCCACGGCGCACCATCGGGCGCGCGCGACAAAAGTCCGCGCCAGATGTTGCCAGCCTCATCGAAATTGCCCGATTGCGCCAGCGCCATGCCGAGGAAAAATGGAGGCCCGGGATGATTGGGGGAAATCGTCGCTGCTTTCTGGAAGGCATATTGCGCAGCCGGGCTCATCTGACCCTGATTATGGACGACAAGCGCGTTTCCAAGGCCGACCCAGATATCTGGATTGTTGGGGCTCTTGCGGGTGCCTTCGCGAACGATAGAGACCGCGGCCCGCGTGTTCCCCACCTTGATCAGCGCATCGGCAAGATCGAGCCACTGGTTCTCCGCCGTCATCCCGCCGCGCTGACGCTTCAGCTCTTCAATCGTTTCGTCACTGGCAATCGACTGTTCGGGCGCGGCGACAGGACTGCCCTTTTTGGCCGGATTGCCCTGCCACGCATAGCCCGCGAGCGCGAGAAGCACCGCCGCGCCGGCCAGCTCAAGCGTCTGCCGCTGAACCTTGGCGATTTTCCAGAGCCCCAACATCAACAGCAATGCGATGACTGCAAACCAAAGCCACCCCATCAGGTTCGCCGCCTGCGGAAACGTCCGCGTGCGAGGAAAAATCCCATGATCAGGAACAGGATCGGCGCGGCCCAGAGCGCATAGGTGGTGGCACCAAGCGGCGGATCATACGTCACCCAATTGCCATAGCGTTCGACCAGCCAGCTGCGCACTTCTGTGGGCGATTGGCCTTCATCGATCCTTCGCCGGATCAACGCGCGCATATCTCCTGCCATATCGGCATCTGAATCGGCGATCGACTGACCCTGGCAGACAAGACAGCGAACCGATTCCATCAGCGCCTTGGCCGCTTTCTCCTTGGCCGGATCCTCAAGCTGGACGTTGGCATAATGCGCATCGGGCATCAGCGAATCGGCGAATGCCGGCGTTGCTGAAAGGGTGAGCATGAACAGAAGGAAGGGGTTCACGCAAAGCCGCAAAGCCGCAAAGACTGTGCGGCCTTCATCGTCAGCGCCGCAGGCTGTCCTAGTATTGGCAAAATGTGTGGCGCTTCGCGCATTCGTTCGGAGCGACGCCGAAGCCTTTGCGGCTTTGCGGCTTTGCGTGAACCAATCGTTCGCCATCACCGTGCCTTGTCCAGCGCTGCCAGCAATTCGGGCACATCCTCTTGCCGCACATCGCCGATATGCTGGTGGCGGATAATACCCTTGCCATCGATCACGAAACTTTCGGGCACACCCGACGATCCGATCGAAATCTGCACCTGTCCTGCAACATCCGAACCGATCCGCTGATACGGATTGCCGTTGCGGGTCAGAAACCGCGCAACATCCTGCGGGCGATCACGGATGGCGATGGCGTCGATTGGAACACCGCGTTGCTTCATTTCCATCAGGATCGGCGCTTCGGCGAT
>JANOQL010000368.1:0-2074 GCA_031414835.1 Sphingomonadales bacterium
GAATATGCGATGCTCGAGCTGCTCAGCTTGCGCAAAGGCACAACGCTGACCAAGGAAATGTTCCTCAACCACCTGTACGGCGGGATGGACGAACCCGAACTCAAGATCATCGACGTGTTTATCTGCAAGCTGCGCAAGAAACTCTCTCTCGCTTGCGGGGGCGAAAATTATATCGAGACCGTCTGGGGTCGTGGTTATGTGCTGCGCGAAATCGACGAGAACGAACTGGCGCAAGTCGCTTAAGACTTCAGGTCCACTACCCAACTACCCGGGAGGGGGCGGTCGCAAGACTGCCCCCATCTTGGTTTTAGCGGCTAGTTTTTCAGAAAATCGACAATCGCCGCACCGAAATCGGGCTTGGTGACTGCGCTCATGTGATTGCCGGGGATGGCGATATGGTCAGCGTTCGGCAACGCCGCTGCCAGCTGCCCTGCGCTGCCATTGTCATTATCGTCACTGCCGCAAATTACGCCGATGGGCACATCGATACCGGCAAGATCGGCTTCGCTGGTATCGACGAACGCATCGAGGATCAGCCGTAGCGCCGCCGGATCGCCGCCTGTCGTCTTGAGAAACGCTTCGGCATACCAAGCAGGTGAGCCTTTTGGATGCTGCCCCAGATTATCGAAGATATGCTTGAAGTGCGCGGCGCGACCGCCCGTTTGCGTGATGCCCGAAAATCCCATCCCGGCAACTATGGCCCGCCCCGGTCGGCAGCCACGCGCGAGCATCCGCATTGTTGTCCGCGCGCCCAATGAATAACCGCCAAGATCGAAATCGGTAAGACCCAGAACGTCGATCAATGCGAACTGATCGTCCGCCAGAACATCGGGCGGATAGCGCGCCGGATCGTGCGGCTTGTCACTGGCGCCATGGCCGCGCAGATCAGGCATGATGACGCGATATCCAGCCGCAGCAATGGGTTCGGCTGTGCCATAACGGATCCAGTTGGTTTCGGCATCGGAGATATAGCCATGGATGAGAACAAGCGGCCGGCCGTCGCCGATTTCCTGCCACGCGAGCTGCGTTCTATCCGACGCAGTGAAAAATTGCAGTGTCATTTCCCTGTCTCCACGCCAAATCGATAGCGGTTTGCGACCCACTGGCAAGTTGACGTGTCCGTAAGCCCGGCATAGCGTTCAGAACATGGCCGATGCCGACCCAAAAATCGATGCAATGGCATCGGTTCCGATCACGCCCAAGCCAGAGCGACGCTGGGGGCGAATTGCGCTGATGCTGATCGTGCCGCTCCTGCTGATCGCAGGCGGTGTTGCTTATTACCTGTCGACCCGCGATTTGGTGACGACCGACAACGCCTATGTGCAGCAGAATAAAGTATCGGTTTCAGCCGAAGTCGGCGGCCGGATTGTGGAAGTCCGCGTGACGGAGAACCAATCGGTGAAAGCTGGCGACGTGTTGTTCCGGATCGACCCGGCTCAGTTCCGGATCGCGGTCGAGCAAGCGAATGCGCAGATTGCCGCCGCACAGGTTAACGTCACCGGATTGCAGACCGAATATCGCGCGACTGCAATCGACATCGGTCAGGCGCGAGAGAGTCTGGCGTTTTTTCAAACCGAGTATCGCCGCCAGTCGGACCTGATGCGCAACGGCTTTACCACGCGCGCTCGGTTGCAGGCGGCCGAACATTCTGTCGCAGAAGCCCGCACTGCGCTTGCCAGTGCACAAGCCGATGCGATCCGCGCCAAAGCCTCGCTTGCGACCGGTGCCGCTGCACCGGGTCAGAATCCCGGCATTCTCGCCGGCACGGTTCAGCGAGATATGGCGCTCCTCAATTTGTCGCGCACCGATATCCGCGCACCGGCTTCGGGCGTCGTCAGCCAGGCGGATCGGCTTCAGGTCGGGCAGACGATGGTGCAGGGATTGCCTGCCCTGACGATTGTGACCAGCGGTGCCAGCTGGATCGAGGCGAATTTCAAGGAAACCGATCTTGCCCGGATGCGGATCGGTCAGCCGGTCGATATCGAGTTCGATGCCTATCCAGACCTTGAGGTCAAAGGCCGCGTCGCAAGCCTTGGCGCAGGCACAGGCTCTGAATTTTCGGTGCTTCCTGCGC
>JANOQL010000369.1:0-14380 GCA_031414835.1 Sphingomonadales bacterium
GGCGATATTGCCGGTCGACGTTCCGTTCGCCATCCGGATCGTCCCCTGGTTCGCAGAGACGCTCAGCGACGGACCCGAAACAACATTCCCCAGCACCGTGCCGCCGCTGCCGAAGCTGAACGACTGGAAACTGCCGCCCGACATCGAATTGCCGCCTGCGATGCTGTTCGCCGACAGGTTTGTGAAAAGCCCGGCGGTCGAACTGTCGAACCCGATCACGCTCCCCGACGATACATTGATGAAACCGCCGGCACGCGAATTGCCGAGCAGCACATCGCCTGGCGCACTAATATCGATGTCGCCGTCGGTGATGATCGTGTTCGGGCCGGTTGCGAACCGGCTGGCGCGTGCGATGAAATCATTGGCACTTTCAGCATGATCGACAAAGGCGTTGCCACCGATGTTAAGCACGATATTGCTGCCGTCATCCTCGTCATCTTCGCCGGTTGCATTGGAAGTCAATCGGCCAAGGGTCGCCTGTCCGGTGGTGGTGATCCGGATATCGTCGCCTACGCTAACGCCTGCAAAGTTGAGATCGCTGCCTGTGTTCAACGTGAAATCGTTGCCGACCGAAATCAGCCCGGTCGCGATCGTCGCATCGCCGTTGGAAAGGCTGACACTGCCCCGCAGCGCGGTGAGGTTGCCGGTGCTGATTTCATCGGTTGCACTGATGTCAATATCGCCACTGCTGCTGAGGAGATCGCCGCTTTCGATCGTGCTTCCGGCAACGAGGCTGATCGAACTGGCCGTGCCGTTGCCAACGAAGATGCTGCCTGCCGCCTCGTACCGGATGCTGCCGCCTGCGAATGCGCCGCCAACGCCGATGCTGCTGGCCCGGATCGCATTGTCGCCACCGCCAACGCTCGCGCCGCCGATTGAGACAAAGCCCGAAATTGCCAGCGTTCCCGTCTCGATCTCGCCGCCGCTGCTATCGATGGTGTTGAAGGCTTCGAACGAGTTCAGGCTACCAAGGATGATATTGGCATTGGTTCCGATACCGAGTGTCCCTCCCGAAGAGATGGTGCCCGCAGTGAAGTCGCCGCTGCCGTCGACGACGCCGTCGAAACCGTTTTCGGCAAAAACCCGGACGTCAGTCCCGCTAATTTCTGCGCCGCCAGCCACACGGATCTGCCCCGGAAGCGACCCACCGGGCTGTGCGAAGATGCTTACCGAACTGCCAGAAATTCCAGAGTTGTTGAGAAGCAGCACGTCGGCAGCGCCAATCGTTATCGAGCCGTCCGATGTCGCCTGCGCGCTATTGCTCAAACGGACGAGGCCTGAGCTTTGCATATCGAGCCCGTTTTCGCCCGCACGGATCTGCGCTTCACCGCCGATGTCGATCAAATCACGGGCAGCGATGCTGATGCCGGTTGCCGACAGTTCGGCACCGCTATCGATGAACGCGCGATTGGCACCGCTCAATTCAATTGCCGAATTGGCAACGATACCGCCGATGCACAAATCGCCTTCGAGACAGCCACCGGCAAGCAGTCCGCCATCGTCGCGCGCCGCAACACCGGGAGCAGGCGCGTTGATGATCTGCGAAGAGACTCGGTCGGCTTCAATCGAAGTAAACCGCAGGTCAATTGCCTCACCGTCAAGCGTGACCTCGCTTTCGCCCGCATTCAACACAGATCCCCGACCGACGATCGACGAGACGTCATTGGGATCGCGACCGTCGATGGGGCTGAGCGCCCCCGCCGCCAGCGCGATATTTCCAAAGCCTTCCCCGCCAGACGATATATCCGGATCAAGTGCCGACCTCAGCTGCGCATTGTTGATGATAATATCGTCGCCAGCCAGCACTGAGATGCCATAGCCGGCACTGATGATGGCGTTCGATACATCGACGTCTCCACCTGCTTGCAGGCTGAGATTGCCGGTGCTCTCCAGCGATTCCAGAATGGTAAGATTGCCGACGCGGAATTGTGAGGTGAACGCCTCCACGCCCGCGCGGATGTCGATGGCACCGCCAAACACCTCGGTCCCACCGCCTTCGCCACCAGTGACAAACGGCGTGCCGGTAGCCACCGCGCGGCGGATCGTCGCGTCGAACCCGGCGATGACGCTGATGCTGCCAGCTGACAGCAATTCGTTCGCCGACACACTCCCGAAATCGGCGAGCAAGCGAATTCCATCGAAACCGGTCGCTTCGAACCGAGTATCGTCGAGCGCATCGATGCCGTTAAATCCGCGAATATCAATGCTATCGGCAATGATCGTCGCCACTTCGTCGGGCTGGTCAAGATGCTGAGCAGTCACACGGCCGAACGCCTGAACGGTGAAGTTGCTGCCGACGTCGAACCCGCCACTGGCCTGCGCACGCAGATCGACATCGCCGCTGGTGAGGATCGAAACTGTGCCCGCAATCCGGCTGCGCAAGTCTCCGGTATCGAGCAAAACCGACCCGCCGAAATTGCCCAGCGCTTCGATCAGAAGATTGTCGAATGCAAACGGCGCCTGCCCGTCGATACCTGATCCGATCAATTCGATTGAGCCGCCGCCACCGCCGACGTCTTGGACGCTGGAGCGGCCATTGGCAGCCAGCCGGATCAGACTCGCGCCGATCGCGCCATTGGTTTCGCCATTGGTGGATTCGGCGCGCAGCGTGATGCGGCCGCCATTGCCGAATGCGAAGCCGTCTTCGCCATCGCCGCGATTGCCCGTCGGCCCTGTCAGCCCGGCATTGCCCGCATTCCCGGCACTGCCATCTGCGCCATACCCGGCTTCGCCACCGAGGCCGCCTGCGCCAGCGGCTCCGCCTGTACCACCAGCGCCGCCATCGCCCGCCGAACCGCTGATCGATCCGACGCCATCGGCAGTCACGATGAGACTATTCAGCGCGATATCGCCGCTCGACGTGGTGATCGTTGCGGTTCCGCCGCTGCCAAAGCCGCCGCCGCCAGCGTTGCCACCGGTGCCGCCCTGGCCGCCGACCCCGCCATTGCCTCCGTTGCCACCATTGCCCGGTGTCGCGAAGCCGACATCAAGGCCGTCGCCGCCTTTTCCGCCAGTCCCGCCGATCCCGCCAGTTCCGCCAGTAGCCCCATTCCCTCCAAGGCCGCCTAACCCCGAAAGATTGACCGTGACGATGCCAAATTGCATTCTGGCTTCGGAATTGGTCAGCGTAAACCTGCCGCCTGTTCCGTTGCCGCCCATGCCGCCTGCACCACCGGCAGATCCGGGTCCGCCGCTGCCGCCTGTGGCACCTGCCTGTCCGTTAGGCGTGGTCGCCGTGCCTTCGGTTCCGTCGCCGCCATTGGCACCTGTCGCGCCGATATCAGTTGCCGCCCCGCCATTGCCACCGAGACCGCCGGTCCCCGAAATCGACAGGGTGAAGTTACCGCCCGAAAGATCGGCGTTCGACAGAGATTCGAGAATAACGCCGCCGCCATTCCCTTCGCCGCCCTGACCACCTGCCACGCCTGCTGCGCCATTTCCGCCGAGACCGCCTGTGCCATTGGCGAGGAACACCAGGTCGGAATTGAGTGAAACGATTGCGCCCGACCTTGCCGTTATCCTGATTTCGCCTCCAGCACCCTGACCACCCGATGCACCTGCCTGAGACTGTGGCGATACGCCCGATGCCAGCCCGGCAGCGCCACCTGTTGCGCGAACGTCGAACGTGATTGCGGTCAGTTCGACATCGGTATCGAATCCCGACAGCTCGAGCGATGCCGCCCCGCCAAGCGCACTCCCGCCGTCGCCGCCCGTGCCATTGCTACCATTGCCGCCGCTGCCGCCAGTTGCGGTCGCTGCGAAGCCAATCTGTGGAGACGTTGTGGCGTTCAAATAGCGGGCTCGCGCCGATCCGGCCTCCGCACTGCCGCCTGCGCCGCCGACGTTTCCAGCCCCGCCTGCGCCGCCTGTGGCGCTGGTATCGAGCCGGATGCTATCGGTACTGCCGCCGAAATCGCTAACCTCGATTGCGTCGATACTGCCGCCTGCGCCAATGCCACCTGCGCCGCCGATTCCGGACGTGGATGAACTGCCGCCTTGGCCCCCAGCGCCGCCTGTCGCTTTTGCAGAGAACAGGGCATCCGAAACCCGCAACAATCCAATCTGTCCGTCGACAGTCACGACGCCGGACGTTGCATCGCCGCCCGCTCCGCCATCGCCTCCGTTGGCTTCGCCAGGTCCGTCACTGCCGCTGCCGCCTGTCGCATCGACGGAAAACGCTGCGCTGCCTGTAATGAACAGCGCCGTGTCGACATCTGTGGAGACCAGAACCTCTCCGCCCGTGCCGGTGCCGCCGCGACTGCCATTGACAGCATCGCCACCGCCTCCGCTAGAAGGGCTTCCTGCATTGCCGCCGACACCGGCTGCGCTGACAGTCAAATTCGTGAATACGGCCTGAGAGCTGAAACCTTCGACGACTGGTTGTGCCCGGACAGTCGTCAGCTGCGCCTGTCCGGCGGTCGCGTCGCCGCCATTGCCCGACGCGCCGTTGAATCCATTCGCACCCGAACCGCCGCGACTATCGGCGCTGATCGTCACGGAAGTTGCGGTGAGCCGTCCACCCGATACCGTCAGCTTGGCCGTTCCGGTGTTTATTGCCGAGCCGCCATTTCCCCCGGTCTGGTCAAACCCACCATTGCCGCCAACTGCATTGGCCGAAACGGCGATCGTGTCGATCGCTACATCAACCGAAGTGACCAGATCAGCGTTGCCGCCGGTTGCACCGCCGCCGTCGCCGCCGAGCTGGCCATAACCAGACTCGCTGCCACCTTCACCACCAAACCCGTCGGCAGCAATCGACACCGAACGGAACGATTGCGTGCCAGATGCAATATTGAGGATCGCGCTGCCGCCAATTGCATCGCCTCCGTTCGAACCTGCCGCTCCTTCGCCGCCAACAGCGTTGGCCAGCAGGTCCACAGAAACAAGCGCAGATCCGGCCCCAGTGCTCAGAACGTCGAGGCGCGTCGTGCCGCCGGTCGCATTGCCAGCGGCATCGCCCGAACCGCCCTGATTTATTCCCCCCAACGACATGATGACAGCAGACCCGCCGCCATACCCGATTTCGAGCGTTGAAAGTCCGTCAAGGGTGAGCGTGGCCGAACCGCCCGAGGCATCGCCGCCGCGCCCGAAGCCGCTATCGCCCGAAGCAAATCCGCTATCGCCGCCGATCGCGCGATATAGCAGGTCGACCGAATTGCTGACCAGCCTGCCATTGCCGATCACAAGCGAGACCTCACCGACGATCGCGTTGCCGCCATCGCCTGAGGCAAACGGTGTCGATCCTTCGCCACCGCTATTCCCGCCATTGCCGCCTTGGGCAAAACTTGATGCAATGACTGAACGCCATTGCGCGCGCCCACCTGCAACATTGACCGCGACGTTGCCAGCTGTAGCATTGCCCCCAACACCAGGCCCGGTGTTTGTTCCAGCGCCGCCGCCGTTGCCGCCGATCGCCCCGGCTGACGCAATAAGACTGTCTATCCGGCTGTTCCCCGAAAGCTGCGAAACGGTGATCTGTCCGCCTCTTGCTTCGCTGCCATCACCCGAGGCGGTGTTGAATGTGCCGCTGCTATTCTCTTCCGAGCTTGCCGACAGACCCAGATTATTAACGCTGAAATGTTGTGTAGCAGCTATCGCTCCACCGACACCGATCGTGATGCCGATCCTGCCCGCGCTGCCCGATCCGGCACGGATGCTAGGCTGGCTGGGTGGCGCATCGAGCCGCGTTCCGCCAGCACGGCCATCGACCATCACTCCCAGTGAGCTGCCAAAATCCATCTGGCCATTATTGGTCACGATATCGATCTGACCGCCGACAGCGTCGCCACCGGTCAGTCCCGATCCGGCATATGCCGATGCCGACAATGTGTTGGATAGGCTGCCTCCGGTCGTAATCGATCCGGAATTGCGGGTTTCGAGCCTGACAGTTCCTGCCTCTGCGGACCCGCCAACGTCATTGCCGTTGGACCCAAACGCATCCGCGTTCAGATTGATCGAGGCGACCGACAGCACTGTGCCATCTGCAATCAGTTCGACACTTCCGCCCTGTGCCGCACTGTCAGCGGCCTGCCCATCGACACCGCTGCCCATTGCTGCTGCCGAAAACGAAAGCGCGCTTGCCGCCAATGTGCCGCCTGTGGTGACGAACGAGATGGTGCCGCCTGAAAAATTGGACTCGCCGCCCAGCATCCGGCTTGGTCCGCGTGCTGCCGGTCCGAACCCGCCTTCGCCGCCGCCGAAGCTGGTCGCTTCTGCCCGCAACGAGAGGTCACCTGTAATCGTCAGATTGGGATTGACGAGCCTGACCGTAATCGCTCCGCCACTGGCTGAAGGAAATCCGCCAGCTTGTGGCGCGAACATCGCGCTATTTTGAGCATTCCTTTGGTCTGGACGACCTCCGCCGCCTCCCGAAATGTCGGCGCTCACATCGAGAGCTATGTTCCCGAGTGTGCCGGTTGCGCCGGTCAGCGAAAGATCGATTGTCCCGCCGACAGCACTTGCCCCATTGAGGCCGTTGGCATTCGCATTGAGCTGGACAAAACCGGCATTGAGCGTTGAGCCATCAACAACCAAAGACACGCTGCCGCCGTTTGCTACAGTGCCGAAGGTGCCAGTTCGCGCGACAGCATCGACGGAAAGTCCACTTGCCGTCAGGCTTCCGCCCCCGGTCAATGCAATTTGCGAATTGCCCGCGCCGTCTGAAAACTCGAACCCGCCAGCCCCTGTGGTTACTCTGACATCGGATGCAGCGGAAACAATGCCGCCATCGATCGTCAGCCCGGCCACAGCCCGCCGCTCTTGGCCCTCGATATCCACTGTATCGCCGCCATCGACAACAAGCCGCCCGCCGACGGTAATTGCACCGCGCGAGCCACCGCTTGCGGGAACGAATGACGATGAAACAAGTGCCCGCGCGCCATCGGCACTGTTGGTTGTTGTGACGAACAGGTCTCCACCGACACCGATGGATTGGTTGTTGACAGCACTTACACGCGCCTGACGCCCCGCCTCGATTGAAACACTGCCGCCAAAGTTCAGCGTCGAACCTGGGTTTGGCGAAACCGTAACATCGCCGTCTGCCCGAAGGTCAGCGAAGTTGCGAAAAACAGACGCGCCTGTCCCAAAGCCACCGATTTGCAGATTGGCAAGCGTCGGACCGCTTCTCAGGCCGGGATCGCTGTCACTGGTTTCGTCGATCCCCGACCCTGCGGACAGAATGATCGCGCCATCGACGGCTGCGCCGTTTGTGGCCGCGACATAGCCCAATGTGCCACCAACCAGCAACGTGATTGCATCGTTCTTTGCAACCGATGCCATATAGATGCGACGTTTGTCATCGAGGTCCACAGGCGCAGCGCTGGTCGTCGATCCGGTGTGAGTGATCGCGTTCGAAACGGTGGTGCCTGTTCTGATGGCGATGCCGAACAGCCTGTCCTGCATGTAGAGATCGGTGGCTTCGGCGGCGACATAAAGCGCACTGCCATTGACGAATACACTGCCGCCCTGATTGATTTGCGGCGCCACAAGCGCGACGTAACTGCCGGATTTGGAAGCAGATATTTGCGCGCCAGCCTCGATCGTCACCGCTGCGTTGGGATTGGATGCAGCCCCAAACCTTAACGCTGCTCCGGTGCCAAAGGCAAGATTACCGGTCAGGCTTATATCGCTAGCTGTAAGCACCAGATTGCCGACATCGAACACCGAACCTGCGCCCGCGATAATGCCGTTAGGGCTGTAAAAATAGACGCTTCCGCCCGGTTGCGAGGCGATGCGCGATGTGATCGTGCCGTCGAACCGAATCCCGCGCGCCGCCGCTGCGCCTGTGGGGATTATGCGGTTGAGGATCGTGAAATCGGACACATTGGTGCCAGCAACGAAATTCGCTGTCGCGCCTGTCGGCAGGAAAACGATCGGCGCTGTGCCGCCTCCCGTGTCGGTCGGCGTCCAGTTGACGACCGCGCGCACTTCCGACGGGAAGTTGAGGGTGGTGTTGACCGTGATCGTATCGAGATTAGGAACCGATCGATTGATGTTTACCGAGCCCGAGTTGGCGATTGCGGGCGAACCGTTAACCGCGAGCACTGTTGGAGGATCGAAGCTGCCATTGAACGCCTGTGCGCGCGCGATTTGAGGCACGAAGGCGATGGCAGCCACGGCACATCCACTCAGCAGCGTGCGACGTTGCATTCGCGGCGACAGCCCCGGCTTCATGTTTCCATCAAGATACGCCATCAGCCGGGCCTTTCACAGAACACGTCATCGCCCGATCCAGGGCAGGATTTTGATTGTCAGATTGGCAAGCACCCGGACGTCCGAACGCTGGGTCTGGAAACCCGCGCGTTTGAGCGGCACCGCCGCGGCAAGATCAAACCGCACCCTGTCGCCATAGGCAAACCGCAAGCCACCGCCAGCCGAATAGAGTTTCGCCGGATCGCCCGGTGGGGCACCCCTGTCCTTGTTCCACGTCCATGCGGCGTCGACAAAGCCATAGCCCTGGACAGCGAGATCGCGGATCGATTTCGGAACGAGCGACCCGTATCGCACTTCGCTCGACAGGCCGACGCCTGAATCGCCGGTCAGCACGCCAGGTTCGTAACCGCGTCCTACGGTAAAGTTGCCTGCCGAAAATTCTTCATAGCTGAAAAGGGGTTTGGGCGAATATTGCACACGTGGTGAAAGGCTAAATGCAATCATGGGGACAGGCCGGAACTCGGCATATCCCGAAAGTCGCCCCACAAACGCGGTGGGATCACCTTCGGCACGCGTCGGTGGCGTCAGCCCCGCTCCGCAGCGGATGTTCGCAGGCCCGCAACCCGGGCTCGCGTCGAAAACATCGATGCCATGACGCAGTTCGAGCGTTCCGCCGAACCGCCAGCGCGGCTCGGCAGCTGAATAGCCATCGATGCTGGCAATGCTGTCTGGCGCAATCGTGTCAGCGGTCAACCGGGCATAGAGAACGCGCAGGCGATCTTGCGAGACGGGCAGGGCGGCAAGCCGCGCACGTTGGTTGATGAGATCGAAGCCGCCAGAAAGGATGACGTTTTTCGCCTGAGTGCGGAGTAGTGGATAGCGTGCCTCGAGCGACGCGACCAATGTCCGCGAACGGAGATCGTTCCCGGCATCGAGCGACGGCCGCGTCCAAGCATAAGTGAAGTCGCCTGCGATGACGAGACCTTCGCGGCCTACGCGGAATTCCTGACCGGCCAGCACGACTTGCTGTTCACGGGTTTGCGCTGTCGAATAAATGCCCAACGATGTGCGGTCACCAATTCCAAGCAACCCATTGTATCGCGCTTGCAGAAGCCCGCCGAACCTGCCGACATCGGTCGAACCGTAGTTCTGGAAGTTCGAATCGACTTCGAGCGGCGTATGGGCGACCAAGACTTCGCCGATGACTTCGCCGCGACCTGAACCTGCCGGACGTAGCGTCAGGCGGACATCGTAGCCGGGGATATCACGCGCGAGCAGCAGATAGCGTTCGGCCTCGATAATGTTGAAAACAGGCTGTTCCTTGATCGCACTCAGGTAGCCCGCGATCAGCTTCTCGCTGCGCCCAGCATTGCCGCGAACCTGAAAGTCGACGAGTTTCGCAAGCAGGACATCGAAGGTGATGACGCCATTTTCGATCCGCTGCGGCGGCACCTGAACGGCCGCAAGATACCCTGCGCGACGCAGCGCTGTCGCTGCGGTATCGCGAATGTCGCACACTTTTGCGATCGGGATTTCCTGACCGACCAGTGATGACCAGCTTGGCTTGAGAAGATCGGGCGAAATCCCTTTGAGATCGCCAAAATCGACGGTTTGCAAGGTGACTTTGAGTGTCGCAAACTCAGGCGCGGCAAGCGGGCACGGTGCGCGTTCGACATCGCCTTCCACAGTCACGCGTTGCCCAACGGGTGGAGGTATCGCGGGCGGCTGATCGCGCGTGACTTCTTCGCGGGTCAGCCCGGGAACGGTGTCGGGAACAGCTTGCGCCCAACCAGGAACGGCAAATCCGCTCAACGCCAGTCCGACAAATCCTGAAGCCCGTGCCATCGCACTCGCCATTCGAAACGCCTCCACATCGTATTGCTTCGTGCGCAGAACATCGTTCTGCGCATTCACAATTTGGTCGCATCCAGACAAAACGGATGCAGTCAGCGATCCTGAGGGCAACGGGCGCAGCTTATGGTTGCTGTCATCCCGCTTATGAGTGGCTACCACCCCGACCTGGGCAAAACAAGCGATTGCCCTTGTGAATATGAGTTAACCTGCGCTTGGTTCGTCTCCCCCCGGTACGGCAACCATTTCGATCAACGTATCGAGTTGGCCTTCGCAGCCAGCTTTGATGAAAGCGGCCGCCGTATTCTCGAGACCTTGGGGGTTGGGGCCCATCGCCGCGAACTTCAACGTCACCGGCGTGCTCGATCCCGCACCTGAGACGCGGTAGACCTGCCCGTCGGCCAGCGGCAGCTGGTCGATGGGCCATGACCTGACCGATTGCCCGGCACCGAATTCGACTGACGCAGACTTTGCATCCGATACTCGTGTCAGCATGACTTGCGAAGGTTGTTCCCGCGAAGGCATCCAGAGCGAAACGCCTTCGGTTCCCGCAAAGCAAACGGTTCCCGACTTGCTGCCATCGAGGAGCCATATGTTCGTGGGACGCCGAACTGGCACGATTGCCACACCGCGAACGGCCCCGGTTCTTACCTGCCGCGCCCCGGTATTCTTAAGGATCGTTCCGATCGACGTGTTCGTCGCGGTGCTAGCAGTTGTCGAGAACACGCCCGGCCCGCGGAAGACGCGGGTTCCACGACCATCGAGTATGGTGACGATATCGCCTGCCTTCAGCGCAACCTTGCTGGCATCGGGGATCGACTTTCCGGGCGGATACGTCCGCGCCGAGGGCCCCGACGATTTGACGACGATGGTTTCGGCAGCGGCTGCCGTGCCGGCGCACAAAGCAAGTGCCGCAGCGCAGCCAAATAACTTGTTGCTAGTCCAGGACAAAATAGCCTCCTTCTTCTTGGTGGCCCAAACGGTAAACGAAATTGGCCAGGGCCTTATCGCCGGGAGCCTTAACCGACTCCTCTGCCAAGGCTGTGATGGCAGACACATCGCCTTTGATGGCGCGATTCGCAAGCGCAACAAAGGCTTGGCGATTGTCTTCGCTCGTAGCAGGCACGGGTTCGAAAATGTCCACAGGCGTGGCTCGCCCGCGCAAAACAATCCTGCCGAGCGGGCGAAACCAGTCGAGTCCGGTGCGCTCGACCGCTTCACGGCTGACAAGAATGCTCGAATTGGTTTGTTTGTTGGCTGCCTCAAGTCGGGCGGCAGTGTTCATGCTGTCACCGAGCGCGGTATATTGAATGCGCCCCTCACCACCGAAATTGCCCACAATGGCTTCCCCGAAATGTAAGCCGACACGAGTTTTCCCGATAGCCGGAACGCCATCTGGCACCGACTTGCGGAAATCCTCGCCCGCTTCGTGCATCGCGACTGCCGCTCGCGCTGCGCGTTCGCCATCGTCGGGCCTGCTGATCGGAGCGCCCCAAAACGCGACCACGGCATCGCCGACGAATTTGTCGATCGTGCCGCCATGTTTGAGGACGACATCGCTCAGCATGTCGAGGTAACGGTTGAGCAGTGTCGCGACCATTTCAGGCTCGATGGCGTGGCTGAGCTTGGTAAAGCCCTCAAGGTCTGTGAAAACCACGAAAATTTCACGCTTTTCTCCCTGCAATGCGAGGCTCTCGGGATTGCGGAGGATTTCGGCAGCAATATCACGCGGCAGATACCGCCCAAGCGCATTCTGCGCATAGCGGCGCTGTTCGGATCCAACAGCTCTTGCAGCGGTCCCCGCAGCAGCAAACGCCAAAATCCAGCCGGCAAGCCAACCGAAAGCCGAAAGGCCTTGCGTATCGACCATCTGAGCCTGCAAGCCGAACGGAGCGATAATCATAAGCGCGAACTGCCCAACAATCGCGATGCCAAGCCCTAGAGGCCGAATGTTCGAAGCAGCCGTTGCCGTCGCACCTGCAATCACCGCCAGTGCAGCTATCCAATGTGCCCAACCGGGAATGCGCATCGGCAACCAATTGTCGAGTTGCTGCGCCACCATGTGCGCAAATATCTCGACGCCCCAGGTCGGCTTGCCCGTCAGCTTGTTGAGTGGGGTTTCGAACAAATCTATGTCCTGAATATGCCCGCCGATCAGCACATATTTGCCCACGACCTGCTGGCGGAAAAGGTCTGCGGCTTCGGGATTGGCAAAAATCGCATCTTCGGCAAAGGTGTCGATCGGGATTGTCGCGAAGACCGGTCGTTCGAGAAAACGCGGAACCCTGTAAATGACGCTGCCCTCGTACGATGCAAACGGGCTATCTGGCGCGCCGATCATCGCCGTCGGAATCCGTTCGGGTTCATCGCGTCTGATCCCGGGCCAGCTACGCAAGACATTGTCATCGTCAGCCTCGATGACGATGCTGGTCTTTTGGACGTTGCCCGGTTTCACATTTTCGTGAAGTTCGTCCAGAAATGCCTGCTCCCAGTCTTTAATCTTGTCCTCTGCGGTCGTCGCGGATGCGTAAGCGAGGTGGGTCGGGGTCTTCATTGACTTGAGTGCCGCGACTAACACCGGATCTTCGGGTTGCGGTTGACCGATAAGAATATCGATCCCGATCGCTTTTGCTCCGAAACCGTCGATCCGCTTGAGTGCTTTCGCCAGTACGTTGCGATCAAGCGGAGATCGCTTGCCAGTCGCGGCCAGCGTTTCGTCAGTGTAGACGATCATGACGATGCGGTCGTCCTGATCGACCTTTGGCGCTGTCATCACATGGCGCCAGTCGTAAAGCGCGCGTTCGGCATCAATGGCGAGCGGCACATCCCAGCTAAACCGCGCCAGCAACAGCGCCGCGCCAATGAACAGCAATGTGAACAGTAAACGCCCGGCACCAAGCTGTCGAACAGCCGTCCGCGCGTCGCCTGCGCGGTTACGCGCCCATCGTGTCGGCCCCATCGACAGTTACCTGCCCGCCACCTGTGCTGTGCGTGCAGGCAACAGCGCGCGCCCGCCATCGCCAATGATTGCAAATCCCGACCAGTAGAACGGGTGCGATGTTTGCGGATCGTCCATCAACGACTGCTGAGCCGAAGCAAGCGCATCGGCAATCGTCTTTTCGCGCCCGGTTGAGAACATGCCAGTAATCAGCCGCTTGGTGGCGTTGAAATCATCAGGGGCCGGCCAGTGGCTCGCGATGATCGACCGCCCACCAGCGCCGATAAATGCGCGGACCAGACCGTCAAGCGCACTGCCGCCGCCGGTCGTCACGCCTGCTTCACGCGTTGCTGCTACCGACGCCTTGCCAGCGGTATCGCACGCCGAAAGAAGCACCAAATCGGCATTGAGCCTCAAATCAAAGATTTCCCGAAACGTCAGCAAGCCATCTGAACCCTTGTCGCCGAATGACGTCAACAGCGCCGGGCGTGCGGGGCATTCTGGTCGCGGAGCAGTGACAAGTCCGTGCGTTGCAAAATGGACGATGCGATAATCCGACAGGTCTGACCGCGCGACAATTGCAGTATCCGAAAAGGCCGCATCGGTGATCAGGTCTGAAGTAGACGCACCAATAATCGCGCTGACCTCTCTCAATTCGGTAGCGGAAATCGGCTTGTTCCATTCGGCGTCTGGCCACCGGCATTCGGGCGCGTCTCCGGAAATCATACGGCGCGTAGACGCCACGGTGACAGGGCCCGAAAGCGGCGCATTCTGTCCAAAGCCAATATAATCGCGCGTTGCACTCGAAGGCGGTGTTGCGCGTGCGTCCCGAAATCCTCTGACTGACAATGCCGTGCTGATCCCGCGCCCGCGCCCTAACCAATCGACACCGCGAAAATCGAACGCATCGGCGTTTGGCGCCGATGTGCGCTTTGTATAGGCATCGACGCTTGACTGGCTTGTGACCAGCAGGTTTGCTGGCAATCGCAGCAACGCGCCATCGGGTTCGAAAATCAGATGCCGCGCATTCGCGATCCTGCTCGCCACAGGCCCCATCAGCGCCGTGAAGAGCCGATGCGAAAGCTTTACGTCGAACGCATATGTGTTGATCTGACCATCTTCTTCCTTCGCGATCGTATCTCGCAATCCATCGACCGCGCGGTCGAGCGCATCGTTGCTGATCGGCACGCGAAAGCCAGTAGCCCCTTCGCCGTCGACATAAAGTGCATAGGGCGCGCGCCCGACAACGCTGATTTTGTAATAGGCTTCCCCCGGTTTCAGTGCCGCCATTACTTCGGCCAGAGTGACTGCGGAGTTCGAGACTGCCTGAAATTGCGGGTAACTGCCCAGCAAGGCCTGAGTTGAGGCCTGATCGCGTTCGAGCGTCGCGATGTCATTGCGGATTACGGCGGCAGCAACCTCAATGTCGGCTGTCTGGTT
>JANOQL010000370.1:0-8269 GCA_031414835.1 Sphingomonadales bacterium
CCACAAATCCGCCGGGTGCCGAAATCTGTCCTGCGCCAGCAACGAGGTTGATCGTTCCTGTCGTATCGGCATTTGTGAGCGAATATTCGCCATCGCCATCGAGAAAGTCGGTGGTGCCGACTGCCGCTGTCGATAACACGAGGCTGCCGCCCGTGAACGTGCCCGCAGCCCCGAACATGATGCCGCTCGGATTGACCAGCCAGACCGAGATGTTGTTCTGGCTGATCACATCGCCATTGATTACCGATGGAGTCGCAGTGACGACGCGATTGAGAACCGAATAGGCCGTCGCGTTATTGGCGGTGATGTAACTGACAGTGTTCCCAGCACCGATGTCGAACGTATCCCAGTTGATGACACTGCTCGAATCCATGAGATCGACAATGGTATTCATGGCGTCGGTTTGATCGATGATCGCTCCACCGGATTCGACCATGCCGTTGGTCGGCTGAGACTGCGCGCGCGCAGCCGATGTGCCGAGCACCGACCCGACCCCGACCAAAGCCGTTGTGATCAACAAGCCGAAACGGTTGCGGATCGCTCCACCAGCGGAAACGCTCATCGTCCGGACCTCCATGGAAGCAGTTTGGTTGTCAGCGACAAGATCAGACGTTCAGGCGGCTTGCGTTCATCCGATGCGAGCGCAAGCCGGAGCGGCTTTGCGTAGGTGATGTCGAGGATGAACCTGTTGTCGGCCATGATGCGCACCCCGCCGCCGATTGAATCGAGCGATCGCTTGTTTTCGATCGTCCCGCGATCCCGGTTGAGAATCCGGATGTTGTCGTAAAAGGCGGAAAGCTCGACTTTGAGCTTCGGGGCGTCATGCACGCGCGCCCGTGGCTCGACCCGGAAGGCAACGGTCCTATCGGCACCATTCGCGCCGGGATCGTAGCCCCTGCCATATGTCAGGTTCCCAATCGAAAATTCCTCGATGTTCAGCAACGCCTTGTTGCTCCACTGTCCAAGAACAGACGCCGTCACCGTGATATTCTTTATCAGGCGAACGGTGCCCTCGAACGTCCCGCGGATGACCGTCGCCTTTGAATCGCCATCCAGTCTCGATGGTGAAAATCCGTTGACGACGGTGCGGAACGGGGTGTGACCCAAAATCCCCAAACCTTTGCGCAGCTCAATGCCGGTATCAACAGACCAGTTGCTGCCACCGTCGGCACGCGGATCCTTGAAGCTGCCATCGATCCGGGCGTAAGCGACACTGATCCGATCGCGTGAGAAAGGCGCGCCTGCGCCACCGCTGAAGGTCTTTGTGCGCTGGTTCACATATTCAAACCCCGCGCCGCCACTCACACTTTGCGCCACACGTCGGATAAAGGGGTATTTGAGATCGAACCCGGCGATGATCGACCGGGTTTTCAGCGTGAGGCCTTCGATATCGGGCTCCGATTCGGCATAGTTTGCCCTGACGCCCAATCGCAATCCACTCGACGCCAGTTCGAATTCATGCCCCGCTTGGATGACGTGCTGCTCTTCGAAATCGAACGAGTTCGAAACCGAGACATAGCTTATATCGGCCATTCCGGTGAGCCCGTAAAACTCGGCGCGGAGCGTTCCGATTTCCCGGCCCAACTGCTTCGAACCGGGGTTCTGAAAATTGGAAAGCAACACTGCCGAGGTGGCATCGACATTCAAATCAGCCGACAATTCGCCCGGAGCCGAACCCGCATTTTTGAGGCCCAGATTGACGTTAAGACCCGGCACGTCTCCTGCGAGTAGCAATATCCGCTCGATATCGCGCTGGTTGAGCGGAAACAGCGATTTGAGTTGATCTATTCGAGGGCGAAGCGCGTCCCGGTACCGACCGGCATCGCCCCTTACGATGACATCGGTGATCCGCCCGACGACAACGGCAAATTTCAGGTTTCCTCCGGTTACATCCTGCGCAGGCACCTGAACGCCGGCAATATAGCCCTCCGCACGCAGCACAGCATTGGCGGCGTCGCGAAGATCACAGACAATATCGATCGATTGCGAGCCAAAGGCAGCCGGCTTTACGCGTGCAAGCAATGGCACAAACTCGTTTGGCACGGGCGCGCCATCGATGGATTCGAACGCGACCGATTTCAAATCGAGCGTCACTTGCGATCCGCGAAGCGGGCACGGGCCTGGCTGGATCGCTGCGCGCGTATCGATCGTCACACGGGATGGCCCAGCGCGTTCGTCTGGCCTGCCGATTTCCACTTCAGCTCGTGATGGAGCCACCCCGGCCGGAACAGGCGATGATTGCGCCAGCACCGGCCCCCCCAGCAAAGCACTGCCGGTGAGGACAAGGCCGACGCTGCATCGTTTGATGCTCACATTCACGATATTCGCACCCCCTGCCTCGTAGTTTATGTGCTCTTCGCTAGATCACGTTCTTCGCAATTGTGCTCGAAAAACCACTCAAGTCGTGAAACTTCAGGCCAATTGCAGCCTCGGGCAATTCATAGCCCTTGAGATCAATTTCATGCCGCTCGGGCAAATCTTTCGCGGCCAGCGCAGGGCGCAACAGATCGATCGTGTTCTGCCCGATCAGAATGTCACAGCCCAATTCCTTGGTCGCGGTTTCAAGCCGGAATGTTTTGTTCACCGCGTCGCCCATCGCAGTAAAATCCTGAGCTGAGGCACTGCCGATATTGCCGATAGACGCGAAGCCAGTGTTGATCCCGCACCCGAACTGGAGTGGCCGCAGCAAATCGAACTGGCGCTGCAATGGCCGGAAAATTTCCTGCAATTCCCCTATCACGTCGAAGATGTTGAGCAGCTCTGCGGCAGACAAATGATCGCTGGGATGCGCCCATACGCCCATCAAGGCGTCACCGATAAACTTTTGCGACCAGGCCCGCTTTGAATCGAGGACTTGCCCCGCCGCTCGAAAGATTTCGGCCATCAGCTCCGAAATCCGCTTTTCGCCCAAGATCTGCGAAAGCACGGTAAAGCCCCGAATATCGGCCACGAGCACTGTGATCAGCGATTCAGACAGCATGAACTGCGTGGCGGCCTCAACCGCCTTGGCGTCGAGCTCAATCTGCGCTTCGGGCTGAACGAACGTCATCAGAAGTCGCCCGACCAGCACCAGATCGCCATCGGTCAATCTGGTGGGAGTCGATATCGGGCGATTGTTGACGCGTGTGCCGTTGCGGCTGCCAAGATCGGTCAGAATGCAATGCCCGCTGGCGTCGCGGCGGATCATCGCATGTTCGCGCGACGAAAGCCCGTCATCCACGACGATAGAATTTTCCGATCCCCGGCCGATCCGGCACACAGCGAGACGGTCTAGCGGAAAGCTCTTTGCTTCGCCGTCGATATCATAGCGCAAACACGTCAAAACTTCAGTCATGCCTGAAGCGTCCCTTTCCCCCGAAAGACACGAACTCTCGCACGACCGAGAAGCCGGGCCTTTCTAACGAAGGCCGCGCGGGGACTGTCCTTACACAAGTGGTCGCCGAGCGCAACCGGTGTGCATAGATCGTCATTGTCACTACCCCGCTCCCGATGCAGCCGATTCGCTGAGCGGGTCATGCCAAGATGGCGCAGCTGCGTGCGTGATGTGAATCACGCACCCGGAGCGCCAGCCGCGATCCATGTTGCGACGTCGGCAGGTGTGTTGAGGTTGTGGATTGGCGCCTGTGGCTCGATCAGTTCAGCATGGATTGCGGCTGCCCAGCGATACACTGACAGGCTTTGCGAACTGGCGAGCCAGACATCGAGTTGATCGGCCAGACCAACCGGCCACCAGCCGATCAACGGTTGCGATGCGATCACCAGCGGCCTGTCAGTGCCCAGAATTTGATCGACTGGCACCGGCAACGCATCGCATCCTGCGGTTATCACCCCGTCGAACCCATGATCGCGCGCATAGGCAAGCGCACCGCACAGTCCGCCAAGCGGGCCGAGCGATAAACGCGGGCGATCTTCGATCTCAGCCAGCCCCGGCCATTCCCTACCTGCAACCACGATCGCTGCGACATGCGGACGCAGTGCTTCGACCACATGATCGAGCAGCGCCCGTCCGTTAACGACATAAGCCGCTTTGTCAGAAGCAAATCGCGACGACGATCCGCCGGCAAGAATCGCCCCAAGCCGCCGCATCAGCGCAGCCGTTCGGCATGCCAGCGTAAATGATCGGCCATGAAGGTCGAGATGAAATTATAGCTGTGATCGTAACCAGGCTGCATCCGGATGGTCGCCGCCATTCCGGCACGCTCGCAAGCTTCTGCCAGCAGGTGTGTCTTCAACTGGCTGTCGAGGAAATTGTCCGCATCGCCCTGATCGATCAGCAGCTGCGGCAGCCGCGCGCCACCATCGATCAGCGCACAGGCATCATAGTCGGACCAAGCCGTCCGATCCGCGCCAAGATAGCCTGACAACGCCTTTGCTCCCCAAGGACATTGCATCGGCGAGGCTATCGGCGAGAAAGCCGAAACCGAGCGGAACCGCGAAGGGTTGCGCAAACCGATCGTCAGCGCACCATGGCCACCCATAGAATGGCCGGTGACAGCCTGCCGGGCCGTATCGACCGGAAAGTTCGCCCCGATCAGTGCGGGAAGTTCGGCTTCGATATAGCTTCGCATCCGGTAATGCCGGGCAAATGGCGGCTCGGTCGCATCGACATAAAAACCGGCACCGAGGCCGAAATCATAAGCGCCTTCAGGATCGTCGGGAACGCCCTCCCCACGCGGAGAGGTATCGGGCGCAACGAAAACCAGCCCGAGTTCGGCACACGCCGCACGATATTCGCCTTTGTCCATGACGTTGGCATGAGTGCATGTTAGCCCAGACAGATACCAGACGACCGGCAAAACTGCCCCTGCAACATGCGGGGGCACGAAGACGGCAAATGTCATCTCCGTGCCCGTTTCGCCAGACTGGTGCCGGTAAACCCCCTGCACGCCGCCATGGCTGCGCACTTCGGAAAGCGTCTCGATACCCGTCACAATGTCAGCCTTACATCCGGTGCATCGCGCAAATCTTGTTGCCCGATGGATCGCGCAAATAGGCAAGGTACAGCTTCATGGCACCGCCATCGCGAACGCCCGGCGCGTCTTCGATAGCCGTGCCGCCATTGGCGAGGCCCGCTGCGTGCCACGCATCGGCCTCTTCGGCTGATTTGGCGGCAAAGCCGATCGTGCTGCCGTTGGCACATGAGGCGGGCTGGCCGTCGATCGGAATGCTCACCGAAAAAATGCCGCTCGGCGTCATCCAGAACACCCGGCCCTTGTCGTCCTGAAATCCAGGGCCATGGCCCAGCGCGCCAAGCGTCGCGTCGTAGAATGTCTTTGCGGTGCCGAGGTCGTCGGCCCCCAGCATGATGTGGCTGAACATAAGTCTCTCCTGTGGGTTGGTGGTCAGTAAACAACGACGCTGCGGATGCTTTCCCCCGCGTGCATCAGATCGAAGCCCTTGTTGATGTCTTCAAGGCTCAGAACATGCGTGATCATCGGATCGATCTCGATCTTTCCGTTCATATACCAGTCGACGATCCTGGGCACATCGGTGCGGCCCTTCGCGCCCCCGAACGCCGTGCCGCGCCAGTTGCGACCGGTGACGAGCTGGAACGGACGCGTCGCGATTTCCTTGCCCGATTCAGCGACGCCGATGATGATGCTCGTGCCCCAGCCGCGGTGGCAGCATTCGAGTGCTGTGCGCATCACCTCGGTATTCCCCGTGGCATCGAAGCTGTAATCGGCCCCGCCATCGGTGAGTTCGAGGATTTTGGCGATGGTCTCCTCGCGGCTCAGCCCCTTCGAATTGACGAAGTGCGTCATCCCGAACTTGCGGCCCCACGCCTCACGGTCGGGATTGATATCGACGCCGATGATCTTGTCCGCGCCGACCATCCGTGCACCTTGGATGACATTGAGCCCGATCCCGCCAAGCCCGAACACGACGACATTCTCACCGGCCTGCACCTTGGCGGTGTTGACCACCGCGCCGACGCCGGTCGTCACGCCGCAGCCGACATAGCAAGCGCTGTTGAACGGCGCGTCCTCACGAATTTTGGCGACCGCAATTTCGGGCAGCACGGTGAAGTTGGAGAAAGTCGAACAGCCCATATAATGGAAAATCGGCGACCCTTTGTAGCTGAACCGCGACGTGCCATCGGGCATCAGCCCCTTGCCCTGCGTCGCGCGAATCGCGGTGCACAGGTTGGTTTTGCCCGACAGGCAGCTTTTGCACTGACGACATTCGGGGGTGTAGAGAGGGATGACGTGATCGCCGGGCGCAACGCTGATTACTCCCGCTCCGACTTCGCGGACGATGCCTGCCCCCTCATGGCCTAGAATGCTCGGAAAAATGCCCTCTGAATCGAACCCGTCGAGCGTGTAGGAATCGGTGTGGCAGATGCCGGTCGCCATGATCTCGACCAGCACTTCGCCCGCCTTGGGGCCTTCGAGATCGACCTCGACGATTTCGAGCGGCTGCTTGGCTTCGAAGGCAATTGCGGCACGGGTTTTCATTTGGTCGAGTCTCTCCTGATGCTAGCCGCGTATCGCGGGGTGGGGCGATGAGCAACGATGATTCGGGTGCGGTATGATTCGCGGGCAGCGCTTAATGATGAATGTTCAGATGGTGTATGAAGTTGGAAGTTGACGAAGTTGATGACACGTGCGGGCCGAAATCGGGATTCCGGCACCAACGCCGGATGAGCGGGACGAGCGGATTGTAAGAAGGCGGAACAAGGAGGTTGGACATGAAGTGTGCCTATTTGCAGAGCGCACACAGACATTGGCAGGCTAACTCCTATTTGTCAATCTCGCGCACCTTGCCGGACGGCTGGAGTGTTGGGGGGAGCGGACAGGCAGCTTCTGGGCCGCAAAGCGACGACGCCGCCATTTGTTCATCTTCCATCAAACCGGCAGCTCCCGCCCCTGTAGCCGTCGTTCGACAAACCTCAAGTCGCTCGGAGAATGAAGGTCACCCTGCCGTTCTCGGATGGGCTGAGGTCGTAAAACCAATTGTTCTCGTCCATGAAGTTGCAGGCCGCAGAAGGATTGCATGCAGTGCCGAAACGTTCACTAATTTGCTGAAGCAGTTCGCGATGGCATAAGGCTGACAATCTCAGTCGGACACCGTAGGTGAAATCGACCTCATGGTCGTACTCACCAACTTGAAAATTCTGGACTTTAGCCGATTGGCAAAGCGGCAAGCCAGTCACTTCCTCGAAATAATCGACTGTCTCCGGACGGTTTGCCGAGCAACCGGCCACAAGCGCGACGAGTGTTATAGCCCCTGCGATACGTCTCATGGAGTCAGGATATACCTTTCCGATGTCCGCTTTCCACCAATTACCGCCGCACATGAAACGCAATAACGGGGCGACTAGGCGTCCGCTTTCAGGCGCTGCCACTCGATGAACCAACGTCTAGAATGTTGTCAAACACTGACCTTCGCAAGCACCCGCGACGTCCCCATTTGACCGCCCGCCCCTCCCCCGCTAACGCGACCGTTTAATGACATCGGCGCTTTTCCCGCATCGGCATTTGCTCGGTATCGCCCAGTTGCAGCCGCATGAAATCCTGTTTCTGCTCGACGAGGCCGAACAATGGATCACATTAAGCCGCAGTGCGCGCAAGCGTGCTGCGTTGCTTGAGGGCAAGACGCAGATCAATGCGTTCTTTGAAAATTCGACGCGGACGCTGCTCAGCTTTGAGATTGCGGGCAAGCGGCTTGGGGCCGACGTGGTCAACATGCATGCCGCGCAATCGAGCGTGAAAAAGGGCGAAACGCTGATCGATACCGCGATCACCTTGAACGCGATGCGCCCTGACGTGATCGTGATCCGGCATGGGGCTTCGGGTGCGGTCGCGTTGATCGCTGACAAGGTCGATTGCCCGGTGCTCAATGGCGGCGACGGGCAGCATGAACATCCCACACAGGCGCTGCTCGATGCGCTGACGATCCGACGGCGCAAGGGCAACATAGCGGGGTTGCGCGTGGCGATTTGCGGCGATGTGCTCCACAGCCGGGTGGCACGGTCGAACATTCTTGCTCTGTCTTCGCTTGGGGCAGAGGTGCGCGTGGTGGCCCCCGCCACGCTGATGCCTGTCGCTATCGAACAGATGGGCGTCACCCCGTTCACCGATTTTGATGCCGGACTTGATGGCTGCGATGTGGTGATGATGCTGCGCCTCCAGACCGAGCGGATGGAGGGCGGCTTTGTGCCCAGCTTGCGCGAATATCATGCGCTCTACGGCCTGACCTATGAGCGGCTGAAGCGCGCCAAGCCCGATGCGCTCGTGATGCACCCCGGCCCGATGAACCGCGGGGTCGA
>JANOQL010000371.1:0-3661 GCA_031414835.1 Sphingomonadales bacterium
TCCTCTATGCCGAGGGCGAAAGCCTCGTTTTCATGAACAAGGAAAATTATGATCAGGTGACGCTCCCGCGCGATCTGCTGGGCGATGCCGCCGCGTTCCTGCAAGACGGCATGGATGTCGTCATGGAAATGCACGAGGATGAGGCGCTTTCGGTTGCATTGCCCGATACGATCGAGGCAGTGATTGCCGAGGCCGATGCAGTGGTGAAGGGCCAGACAGCGTCGTCGAGTTACAAGCCCGCGATCCTTGAAAACGGTGTCCGTGTGATGGTGCCTCCGCATATCGGCGCAGGCACGAAGATCGTGGTCGATGTGTATGAACAGACCTATGTGAAGCGGGCTGACTGACCGATCATGCCATCGCATTCGGGCCTCATCACGATCATCGACCGCGCGTGCCGCAAGGCAGGGGCGAAGCTGCGGCGTGACTTTTACGAGGTGCAGCAGCTCCAGGTTTCCAAAAAAGGCCCTGCCGATTTTGTGACGAAGGCCGATCAGCAGTCCGAACGGACGCTGTATGAAGAGCTTGGAAAGGCACGGCCCGACTGGGGGTTTCTGATGGAGGAAGGCGGCGATATTCCGGGCAATCCCGATAAGCCGCGCTTCATCGTCGATCCCTTGGATGGCACGACCAATTTCCTTCACGGGATCCCGCATTTTGCGATCTCGGTTGCGGTCGAAGAGGAAATGGCGAACGGCAAGCGTGAGATCACCAGCGCGATGATCTATCAACCGATCACCGATGAAGTGTTCTGGGCCGAACGCGGGCGCGGCGCATGGGTGCAGGAAAACCGATTGCGCGTCTCGGCGCGGCGGCATTTGGACGAATGCCTGATCGCGACGGGGATCCCGTTTCTGGGTCATGGCGATTTTGCGCAATGGACGCGGATTTTCGGCGCGGTGGCGCCAGAGATTGCCGGGCTCCGGCGGTTCGGCGCGGCGTCGCTCGATCTGGCATGGGTCGCGGCGGGGCGGTTCGATGGATTCTGGGAGAGCGGGCTCCAGCCATGGGACGTCGCGGCGGGCATCTTGATGATCCGCGAGGCGGGCGGCTTCGTCACCGATTTCCGCGGTGGCGATCGCGTGATCGAGCGGCAGGAAGTGATTGCAGGGAATGATGCGACGCATTCGAAGCTGCAAAAACTGGTGGCAAACGCGCTGCGGTGAGTGGGCCGGGGTTTCTCGCTGCCTATCGCTGGACCGTTGCCCCGGGGCAGGAAACGGCGTTTGAAGCGTGGTGGCGCGAAGGCACCGATGCTTTGAAAGCCCATGGCAGCTTCGGATCGACCTTGGTTCGCGAGCCAGACGGACGGTATCTCGGCATTGCCCTCTGGCCCGATTCCGAAAGCCGCGCCGCCGCGTTCGCCGCGCGAGCCGGATTGCCGGTCGCGCCAGGACTGATCGTTTTTGACGATGTGGGCGGTGGCACAATTGTCGATCTGCGCTGGTCTAAAGACATGTTCCAACATCCATGACCTGACAACCAAATGCGTTGGAAGTTGACGAAGTTGACGACCTGTCACGGCGAAAACCACAATCCGGCATGCGAGATGCAGCCAATTCAGGCGGAAAGCTGTTTCTGCGAGGATGAGGGTGGTCGTGGGAATTGCGTGCACCATTTGTTCCAATTGTCACAAATCTGCGCGAAAGTCGAACCCAAACCGATATCCCGGCGTCGAATTCTCCTATGCCGATCGCCCCGAATCGCGCCAATGCTGCGCTTGCGAAGCCTAGGGGACAGGCCTAAAGCGCGGTCGAATCCTGCGCCATCCGCGACGGGAAAGGGAAGCTCCAGATGCAATCGGTCGCTGCCGGATATTTGCCGATATTGTTGTTCATCGCGGTCGCGGTGGCACTGTCGAGCTTGTTTGTGTTCGCACCGATGCTCGTTTCGCGCGCGACCGGCACGCACAACCCGACCGCGGAAAAGCTGAGCGAGTATGAATGCGGCTTTCCCGCGTTCGAAGGCAGCCGCGCGCAGTTCGATGTGCGTTTCTATCTCGTGGCGATCCTGTTCATCATTTTCGATCTTGAGGCCGCTTTCCTGTTCCCGTGGGCAGTCAGCCTCGAATGGACCGGCTGGGCAGGGTGGACGGCCATGATGGTCTTTCTCGCCGAACTCGCGCTGGGCCTCGCCTATGCGTGGAAGAAGGGAGCGCTCGAATGGGAGTGAACCAGTCTAGTTTGCTTGCAAGCGCCGACAATGCCACGGGCAGTCCTTCGGGGTTGCTGACCGAGGCTCAGGCATCGCTCGTGCAGCCCGATCCGGCGTTTTTCTCGGGTCTCAACGACGAACTGTCGAACAAGGGGTTCGTGGTCGCCTCGACCGAAGAGCTGTTCCAATGGGCGCGCACCGGGTCGCTGTGGTGGATGACGTTCGGGCTCGCGTGCTGCGGCGTCGAGATGATTCACGTCAACATGCCGCGTTACGATATGGAACGCTTCGGGGCCGCGCCACGCGCCAGCCCGCGCCAGTCCGATGTGATGATCGTGGCAGGCACGCTGTGCAACAAGATGGCGCCTGCGCTGCGGCGGCTTTACGATCAGATGTCCGTTCCCAAATATGTGATCTCGATGGGTTCGTGCGCCAACGGTGGCGGTTATTATCATTACAGCTACAGCGTCGTGCGCGGGTGCGACCGGATCGTGCCAGTCGATATCTATGTTCCAGGATGCCCGCCGACTGCGGAGGCATTGCTCTATGGCATCATGCAGTTGCAGCGGAAAATCCGCCGTGTGGGAACGGTAGAGCGTTAAACGCATGACCCACTCCGCCCCTCGCTATGCCGCCAACACCGGCGGTGCCGCCGCGATCAAAAAGGCGCTCGGCAAATCCATGTTGTCGATAGCCGAGGCGCATGGCGAAATCGCTGTCACGGTGAAGCGCGACGCCTTGTCCGCAGTGATGACCACCCTGCGCGATGATCTCGGTTACCAGCAGCTGATGGACATTGCAGGCGTCGACTGGCTGGGGCAGGCGCCGCGTTACGAGATTGTCTACTGCCTGCTCTCAGTGACCAAAAACCACCGGATCCGCATTCACCTCCGCACGGAAGAGGAAGATGCCGTGCCGAGCGTGACGGGCATCTGGCCCAACGCCGGATGGCTCGAACGCGAGGTGTTCGACATGTATGGTGTGGTGTTTGCGGGCAACACCGATCTGCGCCGCATCCTCACCGATTACGGCTTTGAAGGCCATCCGCAACGCAAGGATTTTCCGCTTTCGGGCTTTGTCGAACTGCGCTGGTCCGAAGCTGACAAGCGCGTGAAATATGAGCCAGTGCAGCTGGCGCAGGATTTCCGCACGTTCGATTTTGAGTCGCCATGGGAGGGTGCCACCTACACGCTGCCAGGCGATGAGAAAGCCATCCAGTCCGGCCAGCCCCCACGCGGAACCCCGCCGCAGGTCAATGATCCCAAGACGACCGAAAAGCCATCGGACACCGGGGCAGGGGCTGCTGCTAACGTCGAGTCCAAGAAGCGCACCGTCCGCAAAAAGCCGGTGAAGATGGAGGCAGACAAGTGAGGTTCCATTCCGCGCGTCAGCGCCTCAAAACAAGTGGTTCACGCCAAGCCGCCAAGCAGCCAAGGGAGACTTGCAAACTCAGCGCAGCAAACCCTCTGCGCCTTTGCGCCTCTGCGCGAACCAATTTTTTGCTCGC
>JANOQL010000372.1:0-8323 GCA_031414835.1 Sphingomonadales bacterium
GGTAGGTAGTGCAGCGGTGCAAGCCACCGGATTTTCCTCAACGATCCGCAATTTCGCAGAGCCGGTGCGAAAGGCGGCGGCGGCCACGCGGGCGCTGCTCAGTCAAGCGGCGGGTGCGCGCTGGGATGCCGACTGGCTGGCGTGCAGCACCGAAAATGGCTTTGTCGTACGCGGCAATGATCGCCTGCGATTTGGCGAGCTTGCCGAGGACGCTGCGAAATTCGATGTGCCATCGGAAATCCCGCCACGTGACGCCGATGATCGGCTGATCCGCAAAGGTGTGCCTCGGCTCGATGCGCCTGCCAAGCTCGACGGATCGGCTAATTTTGCAGGCGACATCCGCTTGCCCGACATGGTGTTTGCAAGCATTCGGCAAGGGCCGCCGGGCGCCGCCGCGCGGCTGAAATCCATCGATAAAGCGGCTGTGCAGAAGGTGTTCGGGCTGCTGCAAATCGTTGAGCATGAGAATTGGGTAGCGGCGGTCGCTACCAACTGGTGGGCAGCAAACCGCGCGATCAACGCCATGCGACCGCGCTTTGCGGTCAGCGGCAAGCCTGTAGATACTGCGTCAATAGGCAAGGCTCTGGATACTGCGCTTGATGGCGATGATGGAATACGGGTGCATTCGGCAGGCGATATCAGGGCGGCATTGGGCAATGGCCGCGTTCACCGGGCCGCCTATGCTGCCGGGCCTATGCCGCACGGCTGTATCGAGCCGCTCTGCGCAACCGCCGCATTCAAGGATGGGCAGCTTCAGCTTTGGTTTGCAAGCCAATGGCCCGATGCCGCACGGCGTGCCGCCGCCGATGCCATCGGGATCGCAGATGATCGCGTGGTGGTTCACGTCCCGTTTTCAGGGGGATCGTTCGGGCGCAATCTGGAAACTGCGATAGCGGCACAGGCGGCGATCCTTGCCGCGAAGCTCGAACGCCCGGTGCAACTCCAATGGTCGCGCGCCGAAGACATGCTGCACGATGCGATGCGACCTCCAGCGCAGGCCCGGATGATCGTGAAAATGCTACCCGGTGGCCGGATCGAGGGCTGGCAGGCGCGGATCGCGACACCCGACGGTGTTGGCGAAATGCATGCCCGAACGGCAAACGGAGCCGCATTAACCGAGGCCGCCGTCTCAGGGGCGATCCCGCCTTACGCCATTCCCGCAGTCGCCATAGATCACCACCCGGTAGAGATCGGCATCCCGTCAGGTGTCTGGCCCGGTGCTGCTGACAGCTTCACCGCATTTTTTACCGAGAGCTTTATCGATGAGCTTTCGAAGGCCAGCGGGATCGAGGCCTTGTCGTTCCGCATCGCGTTGCTTGGGGGCAATCCCCGGCTCGCTGCGTGCCTTGCGAAGGTCGCGATCCGCGGTGGCTGGGAAGGCGGGGGGCCAGGAACGGGGCAGGGGCTTGCTGCACACATGATGCGCGGCAGCCATATCGCCGTGCTTGCCGAGGCGCAGATTGGCGATGATCAGCGGGTGCGTGTGACCAAGCTGACCTGTGTTGCCGATGTCGGGCGTGTCATCAATCCCGATCTTGCGCGTCAGCGGATCGAAGGCGATCTGCTGTTCGGGATGAGCCAGGCGACAGGGCGGCCTGTTACCTATGCAAACGGGCTGCCAGCGCCGCTCCGGCTTGGCAGTCTTGGTCTGCCATTGCTGCGCGATATGCCCGAAATCAGCGTGCAACTGGTCGATAGTCGTGAGGCATCGGGCGGTGTCAACGAGGTCGCGGTGCCACCTGTCGCACCTGCAATCGCCAATGCGCTGTTCGCAGCCACTGGTCGCCGGTTCAGAACCCTGCCACTGGTGGCGTCGTGAGCGCTTTTCTTCCCCCCGATCATCCACCCGTAGCCCGCCCCCGCATCGGGGTGCTGCTTGTCAATCTCGGCTCTCCCGAAGCACCTGAGACGGGTCCGGTGCGCACCTATTTGCGCGAATTCCTGTCCGATCCGCGTGTTGTTGAAATCCCGGCATGGATCTGGAAGCCGGTTCTCTACGGCGTTATCCTGACGACGCGGCCCGCGAAATCGGCTGAGGCTTACGAGCAAATCTGGACGTCCGAGGGATCGCCACTGACCGTGATCACGCGAAAGCAGGCAGAAGCGATGCAGGCGATGTTCGGCGATACCGTGCTCGTCGATTGGGCGATGCGCTACGGCAACCCGACTATTGCCGAACGACTTGACGCAATGAAGGCGGCAGGGTGCGACCGCATATTGATCGCACCGCTCTATCCGCAATATTCGGGTGCAACGACGGCAACGGTCAACGACAAAGTGTTCGAAAGCCTGATGGCGATACGCTGGCAGCCCGCGATCCGCACGATGCCGCCATGGCATGACGATCCAGCCTATATCGCCGCGCTCAAGGCCTCGATCGAGGCGCATCTGGCCGGACTCGACTTTGTGCCCGATGCGATTGTCGCCAGTTTTCACTCGATGCCAGAACGCACGTTGATGCTCGGCGACCCTTATCATTGCCAGTGCCAGAAAACGGCGCGGCTGTTGTCTGAGGCGCTCGGCAGACCACTCGTCGTTTCATTCCAGTCGCGGCTGGGGCGGGCGAAATGGCTTGAGCCCGCCACCGATGCCACGCTTGAAGGATTACCAGCAAAGGGCATCAAGAAGGTCGCAATCCTGGCGCCGGGATTTGTCGCAGATAATCTCGAAACGCTTGAGGAACTCGCGATCCGAGGCAAGGAAAGCTTCATCGAAGGCGGGGGTGAAAAGTTCAGCTACATCCCCTGTCTCAACGATGGACCTGAAGGCTCGAACCTTTTGAAGGCCTTACTCTCGCGTCAGCTTGAAGGCTGGTTGCCCGCCGCTTAGTCTTGCTCGCGAATCGTGGATCAACCGCGAAGGGAGAGGGCACATGGCGCGCGTGGCAATCGTAACAGGCGGAACTCGCGGCATTGGCGAGGCAGTGAGCCTGGCGCTGAAAGAGGCAGGTTTCACGGTTGCGGCCAATTACGGTGGCAACGATGAACGCGCGCGCGAGTTTACTCAGCGGACTGGCATCAAATCGTACAAATGGGATGTGGCCGATCATGAGGCTGTTCTGGCTGGATGCGGGCGCGTCGAGCTTGAGTTGGGGCCGGTCGATGCGGTGGTGAACAATGCCGGCATCACGCGTGACGGGACATTGCTCAAGATGAGCTATGCCGCTTGGAAAGAAGTGATCGACACCAATTTGGGCGGCTGTTTCAATATGGCCAAAGCTTGCTTCCCGGGAATGAAAGATCGCGGTTGGGGCCGGATCGTCAACATCGGATCGATCAATGGGCAGGCAGGGCAATATGGGCAGGTCAATTATGCCGCCGCCAAATCGGGCATTCACGGATTTACCAAGGCACTGGCGCAGGAAGGCGCGAAGTTCGGCGTGACGGTCAATGCGATCGCGCCGGGCTATATCGATACCGATATGGTTGCAGCCGTGCCGCCCGCTGTGCTCGAAAAGATCGTCGCCAAAATCCCGATCGGACGTCTCGGGCAAGCGATGGAAATTGCGCGCGGCGTGACGTTCCTCTGTTCGGATAATGCAGGCTTTGTGACGGGCTCGACGCTGTCGATCAATGGCGGGCAGCATATGTATTGAGCTTTGCCGTCAACTGCGCCAAGACACTGCTCCCGCACAGGGGCGCTTAGCTCAGTTGGTAGAGCATCTCGTTTACACCGAGAGGGTCGGCGGTTCGAGCCCGTCAGCGCCCACCAGTCTTCGCCCTGTCGGGCTTCGGCTGGCAAGCCTGCCCGCTGAAGCCTTGGCGAAGGAGGGCTGTTCGGAATTACCGCCCCAGTAACACCCGGGCCTGCCCTGCAATTTGCGCCAGCATCGCTGTAGTCGGGATCGAAAGCCGGGCGCGGTCGATCATCGCGTGAAATGCCGCTACTCGTGCCGCTTGTGCAGCGACCCACGCCGCAACACCTGCTTCTGGATCACCTCCGGCATGGCGCGTCAGGAAATCCAGCCGCATCGCCTGAAAATCGCGTGCCAGGCCTGCTGCCAGCAGCCGTTCCCAAGGATCATGCGGATCGAGTTGCATTGCCGCGCCTTGTGCCCAATCGATGCCGAGTGCATCGCCGAGCGCTGTGAATGCACGCGTCACGGCAACAGGTTCAAGCTGCATCCGCGTTGCCAGCGCGGCAATGCCGATTGCTCCGTCGAGCTGCGCGAGGCGCACGAGCCGTTCGGCAATTCTTCGTGGCGCACCTGCTGTTGTCAGCCGCTCAGCGTAATCGCGCGTCTGCCGCTGTGCCTCAGGAGGCAGCAACGCTTCAATTTCCTTCGACAGCATGGCGATCACTGGCTGATACGCCGCAATCGCCTGGTCGTTGCGCCGCCCCGCGACGGCATTGCGCAAAATGTCTGCCATATGCGCGCGCATTTCGATTGCGACCTGTTCGAACAGCATCAGCCGCGCCGCTTCAGGCATCGGATCGGTATCGATGGCTGACCAGATTGCAGAAATGGTATAGACCTGCTCGGCGATCACAAAGGCTTCGGCAACATCGACGAGCGAGCAGCCTTCTTCTTCGGCGAGTTCGAACGGGTGAACCAGCCCCATTCGGTTGACGATGCGGTTGGCGAGTTTGGTCGCGACAATTTCACGCCGCAGCCTGTGGCTTTCAATGGCCGATCCGTGCGCTTTACGCATCGCAAGCGGGAACGCTGCAAAAAGATCGCCAACCGTCGCAGGATCATCTCCGAAGCCAGACCGTTCAATGGCATCTTGCAATGTCAGCTTTGCGGTCGCGAGGATCACCGCAAGTTCGGGCCGGGTCAGCCCCAATCCCTCCTGCCCTCGGCGGCGGAGCACGTCGTTCGATGCCAGCCCTTCGACCGCACGGTCGAGCCGCTTTTCGGCCTCGAAACTTTCGATCAGCCGGATCTGCGATGGCAAAGCCTTAGCCCCGCCGCGTTCGGCAATCGACAGCGCCAGCGTCTGGAGGCGGTTATCCTCGAGCACGATCGCGCCGACATCGTCGGTCATGCTGGCGAGCAGCACATTACGTTTGGTCATCGTCAGCGCACCGCTTGCGACTTGCGCATTGAGCGCAATCTTGATATTAACCTCATTATCCGAACAATCGACGCCTGCCGAATTGTCGATGAAATCGGTGTTGATCCGCCCGCCTTTCAATGAAAACGCAATCCGAGCGGCCTGAGTAACGCCAAGGTTGGCACCTTCGCCAATGGCCTTGCAACGCAAATCCTCGGCATCGACACGCAAACCGTCGTTCGCGCGGTCGCCCGCTTGCGCATGGCTTTCGGCTTGTGCCTTTACATAAGTGCCGATCCCGCCAAACCAGATGAGATCGACCGGGCTTTTGACGATTGCCGAAATCAACGCGGCAGGTTCGATTTCGGCAGTGTCGATGCCGATTGCGGCGCGCGCCTGTTTCGACAATTTGATTGTTTTGGCACTGCGCGCAAAAATGCCGCCGCCCTTCGAAATCAACTTTGCATCATAATCGGCCCAGCTCGAGCGCGGCAGTTTGAACATCCGCGCGCGTTCTTTCCAGCTCGCTGCCGGATCGGGATCGGGATCGATGAAAATATGCCGGTGATCGAACGCCGCCACAAGCCTGATCGATTTCGACAATAGCATCCCGTTCCCGAATACGTCGCCCGACATATCGCCACAGCCCGCAACGCGGATCGCGTCTTTTTGAACATCTATCCCGAGTTCGGCGAAATGGCGCTGGACCGAAACCCACGCGCCTTTGGCCGTAATCCCCATTGCCTTGTGATCGTATCCGACCGAGCCACCGCTCGCGAACGCATCGCCAAGCCAAAATCCGCGTTCCAGAGCGATGGCATTGGCCACGTCGGAAAAGGTCGCGGTGCCCTTGTCGGCGGCAACGACGAAATAGGGGTCGTCGCCATCGTGGCACACCACGTCTGCTGGCTTGGCCACTTTGCTATCGATCAGATTGTCAGTGATCGAAAGCAAGCTGCGGATGAAGATGCGATAGCTTTCGGTGCCTTCGGCCAGCCACGCCTCGCGATTGGCAGGATCGGGCAGCATCTTGGGATAGAAGCCGCCTTTGGCGCCTGTCGGCACGATGACGGCGTTTTTGACGCGTTGCGCCTTCATCAGCCCGAGGATTTCGGTGCGGAAATCGTCGCGCCGATCCGACCAGCGGAGGCCGCCACGCGCGACCGGGCCAGCGCGAAGGTGAATGCCTTCGACCCGAGGCGAATAAACGAAGATCTCGCGCCACGGCACAGGCACAGGGAGGCCGGGAACGCCTGCGCTGTCGATTTTGAACGCCAGCGCCTCACGCGCGGCGGGTGCATAGGCATTGGTGCGCAGCGTCGCGCGGATCACAGCACGGAATAGCCGGAGGATGCGATCGTCGTCAATCGCTGCAACCTGCCCGAGCAGCCGCGTAATGGAAGCGTCGAGATCGGTGCTACCCTTGGCGGCGGAATCAAATCGCTGGGCAAAGAACCGGGCAAGTGCGCGCGCAATTTCAGGGGCATTACGAAGCGCATCGACGACCGTGACAAGTCCGTACGAAAGGCCGGTCTGACGCAGATAGCGGAACAGCGCGCGAAACAGCGTGGCATCGAATGGAGACAGGCCGAGCGCGAGGATGAGCTGGTTGAATTCGTCATTCTCCGCGCTGCCTTCGAGCACGGCGGCCAGCGCCATTTCGATCGTATCGCGCGATTTGACGACCTGCGCCGCATCGACACCTGGTGTCAGCAACACAAATTTCTGGATATGCCCTAGCGAGCCTCCAAGCGCGGTCGAAAGTTCCTCGACCGCACGGAATCCAAAATTCTCAAGGCTCGGCACGGCGTCGGACAAGATCAATGGCACAAGGCTGTAAATCTTGAGCCTGACTTGCTCAGGTCCGTCCTCGCGGTTGCGATAAAAACGCGCCTGACGGCTGCTGCCATCGGCAAGCAGGTTGAGGCGGGCGATGTCGCGCGCGGCTTCATCAGGGCCGGCACCAGATCGATACGCAGGAGGAAACGCATCGGCATACCGCAGCGCCAGCCGCGTCGCATTGCCGGCATCGCCAATCGCGGCAAGGCTCGCCTCGACCGCATCGGGCCAGCCGCGCACCATCGCTTGCACCTGGGCATTGATTTTGGCCGCATCGGGCACGCGCCCGCTTTGCCGCAGGTCAAATGTGTAGCGGATCAGCGCCGTGTCCCCATCGCCCAGATCGATCGACCAGCTGAGCAAAGGCGCATTCGCCGGACCGCCGATCATCTCGGCAATCGCGATCCGCCGTGCCGTTGTCAGCTCATCGCGCGGCAACCAGACGAACGCGAACAAATGCCGGTCAAGCGGTGCCGTGACCATCTCGACAGCAGCGCGCGGGCGATCGGCAATCGACATCGCAGAGAGCGTCAGGCTTTGCAGCGCATCTTCGGAAATACTGATTGCAATGTCATGCGGCAGGCTGGCGATGGCATGAGCCAGTGCTTTGCCCGAATGGCTCGACGGCGCAAAATCAAGCCTTGCCTGTAATGCAGCCAGTCGCTGCCGCAGGACAGGCACCGCTTCGGGAGCTTCTGACAGAGCCGCGCTCGTCCACAGGCCTGCGTAGATCGAAAGGCCGGTGACTTTCTTCCCCTGCCGTATGGGGGCGATGACAAGATCGAGCGGCACCCGGCGGTGGACAGTCGACATCCGGTTCGATTTGACGAGCAGCAACGCGCCGCCTTTGCGGAACCACTCCAGCGCAGCAACCCTTGCGGGTTCCGATAGCAAAGCGTCCGCATCGCGCTTTGCAAGGCCAAGCGCAGTGCTGACGCCATCTGTTCGAAGGCCGCCAAGCAAAGTGAAATGATTGTCAGCAAACCAGCCGAGCAGCGCTCTGGCCTCATCATCATCGATCGTTTCGGCGTCTTTGCGCATCGCTTCACGCATTTTTGGCCAATCGGCCACAGCATCGCGGACATCGCCGAGGCTGCGGTTCAGTTCATCGCGGATCGCAGCGCGCGCCTTGGCATCGGCGCGATCGGTTTCGAGGTAGATCAGCGATTCGGTGGCACTGCCTTTGCCAAGCGCAGTCAGTTTGCCGCCTGGATCTCGCGACACGGCAAGGACGGGGTGAAGCAACCGGTCGATCACCAGGCCGTGTGCAGCAATCACGGCTGCAACCGAATCGACAAGGAACGGCATATCGGGATTGACGACAGCAATCCGCATTCGCCGCCGTACGTGGCTATCGGCAAACGTGTCCATTGCGACAGCGTTGCGGCCAGACTTGCGGACATCGAGTGCCGTGAGCGCAAATGCCGCTGCACCCTTGCGCGCAGCTGTGCCGAAGCCTTCACGCTCACCGGGCAAACTGCCTTCGA
>JANOQL010000373.1:0-13274 GCA_031414835.1 Sphingomonadales bacterium
TCGGGCGAAACGATCGCTGCGAGCAGCGCCCAGATCGCGGTTACCGCACACGCCAGCGCCAATGGCAGCACATGCCGGGCAGACCGGCGGCGCGCGCCGATCCAGATCGCGATTGCGGCAAAACCGATTGCTGCCAGCGCATGAGCAGCATCGCCAACTTCGATTATCGTCATCGTGCGCCCTCCGGCCACAGAACGACCCGCAATGTCTGCAACAGGATCAGCACATCGAGAAACGGCGTGTAATTCTTGGCGTAGTAGAGATCGTATTCAAGCTTGTGCCGCGCATCTTCGAGGCTGGCTCCATAAGGATAGTTGATCTGTGCCCACCCTGTGATCCCCGGCTTCACCATATGGCGTTCGGCATAATAAGTGAGCTTGGTTTCAAGGTCGGCAACAAAGTGCGGTCGTTCGGGGCGTGGGCCGACAAAGCTCATATCGCCTTTCAAGACATTCCACACCTGCGGCAGTTCATCGATACGCAGCGTCCGGATCAACTTGCCGATCCGAGTCACTCGCGGATCGTTTTCCTGTGCCCAGACAGCACCGTTGCTTTCCGCATTTGCGTGCATCGAGCGGAGCTTGACGAGGTTGAATGCCTCACCGAACCGACCGACGCGCTGTTGCCGGTAAAACGCGCTGCCCGGGCTTTCGAGCCTGATGGCGATAGCGGTCAGAAAGACAAGCGGCGCTGTTGCAATCAGCAAGGTAAGGCTGGTTATGATGTCGAACAGGCGCTTTGCGAATGACGAGATTCGTCGCCCGCTCGAAAATCCGTCGGAAAAAATCAGCCATGAAGGGTTGACCGAGTCGAGATCGACCCGCCCCGTCTCACGTTCAAGAAACGAGCTGATTTCGTTGACATGGACGCCCGTCGTCCGCACCCGGATCAAATCGTCGAGGGGCAGCGCGTTGCGCCGTTCCTCGAGCGCCAGCACAACCTCGCTCGCATTGAGCAACGTCGCATGTTCGGGCAGGCTATCGATGTGGACGCGGTTGATCGCCGTCGGAATAACCGATTCACAATCGTTCATCGCGACATGGCCGACGACGATGAACCCTGCGCCGGGCTCGGTTGCAAGATTGCGGATGCGGAGTGCGCGCGGTCCAGCGCCCAGCACCAGCACCCGGCGCTTGAAACCTTCGCCGCCGAGCAGGGTTCCCAGCAGCGCCCGGATCGTGATCAGCGCAACAAAGGCAAACCCCATGGCGTAAAGCGAATTGGACCGCCAAAGCGTCATTCCTGGAAATGCAAACGACATGACCGACAGAAAGATTACGCCAAGCGAGACCGCGACCAGCAACCGCGCCGCCGCAAAGCGCAACGATAGCAGCGAATCGATACTATAAACGCCAACCGCAATCATGGCTGTCTGAAGTGCGACTATGAAACTGAACAGCGGCCCGATCCGGTCGGTCATCGGTTCGACGAACATGCCGATCTGGCGCGCGCGAAGCACCCACGCAAACTCTGCCGCCGAAACAAGCAGCACAGCATCGATCAGCGCAAGCAAGAGCACCGAGTGCGGAATATAATGCTTGAACAATCTGAACACGTGCGTCTTTGACCCCATCAGGCGAGCGGAAGCGTAAGATTTCCCGACACTCATTGCGACTGTCGCTCAAATTTACAAATTTTTGGATAAGCCCTCGAAACTTTAGCCGCGTTTGGCTAGTTGATTGGCGATGAAAGCGCACACCGGTCATGTTGTCCCAGTCATCCTGTCAGGCGGGTCGGGAACCCGGCTCTGGCCGATGTCGACGCCTGAACGTCCAAAACAGTTTCTGGCGTTGACGGGCAACGAGACGATGTTCCAACTGACCGCTGCGCGGACTGCTGACCCGGCCCGGTTTTCGCCACCAATCATCGTCGCCAACGCCCGCCATGCGGCGCTGATCGATGTGCAGCTTTCAGCGATCGGCATGATCCCCGATGCCGTCATTCTTGAGCCAATGGCGCGCAATAGTGCCCCTGCAATTGCACTTGCGGCGCTTGCTGCTCCTGAATCGGTCCTTCTTGTGATGCCGAGCGATCATGTCATTGCCGATACGGACGCTTTTGGTTCGGCTGTGTCACGCGGCTTGCCTTTTGCCGAAGCCGGCTGGCTGGTGACGTTCGGGATTACCCCCGATGCGCCCGAAACCGGCTTTGGCTATATCCGCAGCGGAGACCCCCTTGGCGAAGGCGTGGTCGCGGTCGATCGCTTTATAGAAAAGCCCGACCACATGCGCGCCGAAGCAATGATCGCCGAAGGGGGGCATTGCTGGAATGGCGGCATTTTCCTGATGCGCGGGCAAGCCTATCTTGACGCGCTCGGCATTCATGCTCCCGAAATTCTTGGCGCTTGCGAAACTGCGATGTCGGCTGCGCGTTTCAATGGTGCAAAAATTCACCCGGACGAGGGCGCGTTTTCGTCATCGCCTGCCACTTCGATCGATTACGCCGTGATGGAGAAAGCGGACCGCGTCGCGATGGTGCCGATCGATATGGGCTGGTCCGATGTCGGCAGTTGGGATGCAATCCACGCGCTTGCCGAGGCCGATGCTGCGGGAAATGCAGTGAGAGGAGATGTTCAACTCGAGGATTCATCTGGCTGTTTGATCGAAACCGACGGCATCCGCATTTCGGGCGCAGGGCTTCAAGACCTGATCGTCATCGCCAGCGGAAACGAAGTGCTGATCCTGCCACGCGGGAAATCGCAGGAAGCCAGGCGTTTTGCAAAATAGGAAAAGCCTCGCTCTGCCAACAGATCGTCGAGCGGTTACTCCTTCGCGGTCTTTGCGTGAAACGACGGACATTTGCGTTGCCGGGACTTGGGTGGTTTCACGCGAAGATCGCGAAGAACCGCCAAGGGCGCAAAGAAGGAGAAGAAAAAGGGATTTCTGGGCTCGCGCGCGTTTTAGGTGTCGGTGTCGAACAGCCCGGCCAGCTGATCGATCATCGTTCCGCCCAGCTGTTCTGCGTCCATGATCGTCACTGCGCGCGAATAATATCGCGTCACATCATGGCCGATCCCGATGGCGCATAGTTCGACTGGCGATCGCGCTTCGATCCAGCCGATCACCTGCCGCAAATGGCGCTCAAGATACGCACCGTTGTTGACTGAAAGCGTCGAATCATCGACTGGCGCGCCATCCGAAATGACCATCAGAATTTTGCGCTCTTCGTGCCGTGCCATCATCCGGCTGTGCGCCCACAGCAACGCCTCACCGTCGATATTCTCTTTCAGCAGTCCTTCGCGCATCATCAGGCCCAGATTCTTTTTGGCCCGCCGCCACGGCTCGTCGGCAGCCTTGTAGACGATGTGCCGCAGATCGTTGAGCCGCCCTGGCGAAGGCACCCGTCCTGCCGCCAGCCATGCCTCGCGCGCCTGCCCACCCTTCCACGCCCGCGTGGTGAAGCCGAGAATTTCCGTTTTCACGCCACAGCGTTCCAGCGTGCGCGCCAATATGTCAGCGCTGATCGCGGCAATCGAAATCGGGCGACCGCGCATCGATCCCGAATTATCGATCAGCAGCGTGACCACAGTGTCGCGAAATTCGGTATCGCGCTCGATCTTGTAGCTCAATGAACTGCCTGGCGACACGACGATCCGCGCCAGCCGCGCGGCATCGAGCATGCCTTCTTCCTGATCGAAATCCCAACTGCGGTTCTGCTGCGCCATCAGACGGCGCTGAAGCCGGTTGGCGAGCTTTGTGACAGCGCCCTGCAAATGCGTCAGCTGCTGATCGAGGTAAGCACGCAGCCGAATCAATTCATCTTCATCGCACAGCTCGGACGCTGCGACGATTTCATCATGCGCAGTCGTAAACGCCTTATAGTCGAATGAAGGCGGCAGATCGGACAGCGGACGATTGGGGCGGACAGGCATCATCCCTTCATCGCCATCCTCACCCGGATCGCCTTCGCCATCTGTATCCGATTCAGCTTCGATCTGCTGATCCTCGCCCTCTTCGGCCTCGCCTTCTGCCTGTTCGGCGCGCGCGTCCATTTGCGCATCGCCTTCGCCTTCATCGGGCTGGTCCTGATCCTGCTCACCGTCGGCAGGGTCTTCATCATCTGCATCGTCGGAATGCTGATTGGGATCGAATTCATCGGGTCGCGCCGTCAATTCAAGATCGGCGAGTAGCTTGTGGGCAAGCGCGGCAAACGCCGCCTGATCGTCGAGCGCAAGCCCGAGGGCATCGAGATCGGCTCCGCCTTTCTCTTCGATCCAGTCGCGCACCATATCGAGCCCTGCCAGCGCGGCTTCAGGCGGCGAGTCGCCCGTAAGCCGTTGCCGCACCAGCAATCCGATGGCCGATGCAAGCGGCACTTCGTCAGCCCCTTGCGCGCGCGCAATCGGATCTGCGCGCATCCGCATGTCGAGCGCTGCGCCAAGATTGGCGCGGACACCTGCCATCGACTTTGCCCCAAGCGCCTCGACCCGAGCGACCTCAACCGCATCGAACACAGCCGCGGCAACCGCCTCATGTGGCCGCTGGCGCGCGTGCATCGCATCCGAATGGTGTCGCAGCCGCAATGCCATGCCATCGGCAAAGCCGCGCGCTTCGGCCACTTGCTCTGGCGGCAGCGACCGCCCCGGCATTGGCACGCGAAGGTTCTTTCCTGACTGAGACGGTGTATCGGCGGTAAAGGCCAGCTCAAGCTCAGGCTCCCGCGCTACTGCGCGCGCCGTTCCGGTCAGCACCGATTTGAATTGTTCGAGCGGAGTCTGTTCAGCCATCAGCAGCGCTTAGCGAAGCGGTGCGATTTCCGAAAGCCCGCGTGCAAAGCCTAGCTGCCTGAAACCTGGCCGCCTGAAGCGTTGCCGGATTGCTAACCATTTCTTCGGGACTTGGGGTTACGAGGGAAGCCACGGGAAACGTTCAATATTTCCCTGAACAGGATGGGCGCTCCATTTGATGCTAACAGGCGTCAAGGCCAGATTGTGGAAAAGTCGCGCTAATCCGCGGGTTGCGGAGGTGAATCTGCGGTCGGGGGACGGTGCGGAAACCGGGCCGCAGCACGCCACAATCGAGGCAGCGACCGGTCGTCGCAAGCGAATCCGCATCCTGGCGTGGGCAATTTCGATTGCATTGTTGTGCGGCGCGATCGAGTTCGGTCGGCCGCTCGAGGATTTGATCCAAGCCGCGCGCGATACGATCAGAAAGCAGCCCGCGCCACAGGATATTGCTGTCATTGGGATCGATGACCGGTCGGTCATGGCGTTCGGCGGGCTTGATTTTCCCCGCCGATACTATGCGCAAGCCATCGACAATGCTTTTGCGCATGGTGCCAAGGACATTTACTTCGACACCGCGTTTTCGGCAGAAAGCGTCGCCGGGGACGATGCCCAGCTTGCCGCCGCCTTCCAGCGACACAAAGGCAAGGTCTTTGTGGGCACGTTTCGCACGAAAGCGCGCGACGGAACGGACCAATTTTTTGTCCCGAATGCTGTGTTGAAACCCGCGGTCGGACTCGTTTCTCTCAACTCGAAATCTTCTCCATTTCAGATTTCCGCCACCGTTTCTTACAGCGACGCCGCTCGCAGCCCGACGGTTCCATCCATGTCCGCGAAAATCATGGGCATTGATCGCGCAGATGGCGCTTCGTACCGGCCCGATTTCTCATTCGATCCAAAAACCATCCCGACAATATCGATGGCCGAACTTGTCAGCAGCAATCGGTTCCCCGACGTGCAGGGCAAGACCTTGGTGTTTGGCTTCACGTCGATCTCTGGAAATGACATGCGCCACGTCGCAGCCCATGGCTGGTGGCCGGGCGTCTATTTTCATGTTGTTGCCGCTCACACGCTGAGGAATGGTGAGCCCGTAAATTTCGGATGGTTGCCAGCTTTCCTAGTCAGCCTGCTGGTGTGTATTTATCTTTCGTCACAATGTTCGGATCGACGGTTTCGCGTTGCTGCCGCAACCACAGTCTTGCTGGCCGCGATCGCGCCGCTGGTCGCCGATGCCTGGCTCATGACGATCGAGATTGTGCCGGCCATGCTGCTCTTTGCGATCTGCAGCTTGCGGTTGCGGGGCATCCGAAGAATCGAATGGAGCAGCGAAACCAACCGATCTTCGGGTCTGCCGCATATCAACCTGCTTCGTGACCGGACATCCGTTAGCCGTTCGACGCTGGTCTGCCTCCGGATCGGGAACTTCGCCGATATCGATGCCAGCTTTGTCGATAGCGTCGAACAGGATCTTGTTGCCGAAATCTGCCGGAGGCTTCGCGCCATCGGAGTTGCGGGCGACATCCATCACAGCGAAGACATCCTCGCGTGGTTCATGGCTCCCCTGCCGCACAAGGATCTCGAAGGTCATTTCGAAGGAATGAAGTCGATCCTCATCGCGCCCGTCGTGATCGGAGCGCGGCGCGTTGATCTGTTGATCGGCTTCGGGGCCGATTCCGATCATGATTCGCCGGTGTCGAGCCGGATCGGCAGCGCGATTATGAGTGCCGCCGAAGCTGCGGAAAATTCTCTGCTTTGGAAACATTATGCGCCCGAACGGCGCGACAGTGCCGATTGGGAACTATCGTTGCTCGGGCGGCTCGACGAAGGCATCGACAATGGCGAAGTCTGGGTCGCGTTCCAGCCGCAATATGACTTTACCAGAAACTGCATTATCGGCGCTGAAGCCCTTGTGCGCTGGGATCATCCGACGCGTGGATCGATAAGCCCCGAAGAGTTTGTTCTTGCCGCCGAACGCCACAACCGGATCGACAAGCTGACATGGTTCGTGCTCGATCGCGCGATTGCTGCCGCTGCCGGCATCAACCGGCGCGGAGTCGACTTTACCATCTCGGTCAATATCTCCGCTGTTGTCCTGAGATCGCCACGACTTTTGAAGCACGTCCGCGACATTTTGGGGCGACACGATTTTCCAGCTGGAAAGCTGGTGCTCGAGCTGACCGAAACCAGCCGGATATCGGACATGACGTCAGCACTCGAAATGCTTCATGCACTGGTGCGGATGGGGATCCGGCTGTCGATCGACGATTATGGCACCGGCTTTGCCTCGCTCGATTATTTTCGTGTGATCCCGGCAACCGAAATCAAGATCGACAGGCGGTTCATCTCGAACCTGCGGCCCGGTGCCAGCGAAATGGTGCTGGTTGCCTCAACGATTGCCATGGCACATTCGATGGGCTGCACTGTTGTGGCCGAAGGGATCGAACAGCAAAGCGAATTCGATGTCCTTGCCATGTCAGGGTGCGATCTGGGGCAGGGATATCTGATCGGAAAGCCGATGACTCCCGATCTCTTGGTCGAAGCGATTCTGCCGCCACGGCAACGGCGCAAGGCCTGAAATATCAGCGTTGATAAAAAGTTAAGGACATCTTAACCTTTTGATTGGGCAGGGGGAATCGTCCCTCGTGTTGCCCGATGGCCAAAGGGTATAGATATGTCCAAGAAAGCACGCGTAAACCAGCCGGTCCGCGGATTCTGGGATTGGCTTGACGGAGTATGGGGTCGCCCGTAAGCGACATTCCGGTCTTACAACCAGTCAAGATCAACGGAGGTTCCGGGGTTAAACCCGGAACCTTTTTTGTTGCAATGCGACATTTCCGTGCCGAAACGGGATTTCGGCGAAGCTGCCAATCAGCCCTTCCCAACGACGCTTTCGGGCAAGTCCTTCCCGAAGACGCGTTGATAATATTCTGCGACCAGAGCCCGTTCGGCTTCGTCGCACTTGTTCAGGAACGACAGTCGGAACGCAAAGCCGACATCTTTGAAGATTGCAGTGTTTTGCGCCCAAGTGATCACCGTCCGCGGGCTCATCACCGTCGAAATGTCGCCATTGATGAACCCCTGCCGCGTCAGATCCGCGACCTTGACCATATTGGCCACCATCGCCGCATCAGCTCCGGCCGCTTTGGCCAGCACGATCTCGGCTTCGACCGCTGCTGGCAGGTAATTCAACCCGACCACGATGTTCCAGCGATCCATCTGCCCCTGGTTGATCTGCTGCGTGCCATGATACAGCCCGCTGGTATCACCAAGGCCCACCGTATTGGCGGTCGCAAACAGCCGGAACCACGGGCTGGGCCGGATCACGCGGTTCTGATCGAGCAGCGTCAACTTCCCTTCGGTCTCGAGCACCCGCTGAATGACGAACATCACGTCGGGGCGGCCCGCATCATATTCGTCGAACACCAGTGCGGTCGGCGTCTGGAGCGCCCAAGGAAGCAACCCTTCGCGAAACTCGGTCACTTGCTGGCCATCGCGCAACACGATCGCGTCGCGCCCGATCAGATCGATCCGGCTGATATGCGCATCAAGGTTGATCCGGATGCACGGCCAGTTGAGCCGCGCCGCGACCTGTTCGATATGCGTCGATTTTCCTGTTCCGTGATACCCCTGCACCATCACCCGGCGGTTGTGCGCAAAGCCTGCAAGGATCGCGAGCGTGGTATCGGGATCGAACACATATGACGCATCGAAATCGGGCACGCGTTCATCGGCCTCGCTGAACGCAGGGCATTGCATATCGACATCAATCCCGAACAGGTCACGCACACTGACGCTCTTGTCAGGCGCATCGAGGATCGTCGTGCCGCGCGCATCGGGCTGCGTATTGGGAATGTCGGTCATCGCATGTGCCTGTTCGTTTTGTCTGGCGGCGTGCCATAGTCGGCAATTCGCTACCGAGTCGAGAGGGGACCGACAATGAGCTATATCGATGGTTTCGTGATTGCCTGCGCCGAAGACAAGAAGCAGGCGTTTATCGACCATGCCCGCAAGGCCGACGGGATGTTCATCGAGATGGGCGCCACCCGCGTCGTCGAATGCTGGGGCGATGATGTGCCCGAAGGCAAAACCACCGATTTCCGAATGGCGGTGAAAGCCGAAGCGGGCGAAGCTGTGCTGTTCAGCTGGATCGAATGGCCCGACAAAGCGACGCGCGATGCAGCGATGGCAAAAATGATGGATCCGGATAACCAGGATCCGCGGATGGATCCGGCGCTCAACCCGATGCCGTTCGACGGCAAACGCATGATTTTCGGGGGGTTCACACCTGTGGTTGAGCTGAAAGGATGAACGGTGACGTCCAAGAACACAATTTGCCTGTGGTACGACCACGACGCTAAGGAGGCGGCACAATTTTATGCCGCAACCTTCCCCAACTCGTCGGTTGGCGCGATCGAGCGCGCGCCGCTCGACTATCCAAGTGGAAAGAAGGGTGATGTCCTCGTCGTCCATTTTACCGTCTGCGGCATCCCCTGTTACGGAATGAACGGCGGTCCCAACGCCAAGCACAGCATGGCATTTTCGTTCCAGATCATGACCGAGGATCAGGAAGAGACCGACCGGCTATGGAATGCGATCATCGATGATGGCGGTGCAGCAGACGCTTGCGGCTGGTGCCGCGACCGCTGGGGCCTGTCGTGGCAGATCACCCCGCGCGTCCTTCTCGAAGCGATGGAGCGCGGCGGAGCGGAAGCAGAACGCGCGTTTGCCGCAATGATGACGATGACCAAGATCGACGTTGCCGCGATCGAAGCAGCGGTGCGGGGTGACGGCTGATGCGCCGGATTATCGCCAACCTCTTCATCTCGCTCGACGGTGTCATCCAGGGTCCGGGCGGGCCGACTGAAGACACGACCGGCGGGTTCGATGAAGGTGGCTGGGTCTTCCGTTTCTGGGATCAGGGGGCGGACGAATCGATAGGCGCGATCTACGCCGGGCACTATGATCTGCTGCTCGGCCGCCGGACCTACGATATTTTCGCCGCCTACTGGCCCTATGTGGAAGGCGAAGCTGCGGCGATGGGCGATGCCTTCACTGCCGCGAATAAATATGTGCTGACACGCAGGAATGCGCCGTTGCCGTGGGAAAACAGCCACCGTCTGGCAAACATCGAGGCCGTCGCCACAATACGCGCAGGGGACGGTCCCGACCTCATTTTGCCGGGATCGGGCACGATCGTGCCGCAGTTGCTTGCCGCAGGGCTGATTGACCGGCTGGTCCTGCTGACGTTCCCGCTGACACTGGGCAAGGGCAAGAAACTATTTGGTAACAGCACGCCGACTGCGATGCTCAAGATGGTCGATCACAAGGTGACCGAACAGGGCACCGTCATCGCGACCTACGAACCCGGTGGCGCGCTGCCGCTCTATCCTGCCGAAGCCCCGCCCCCGGGCACCAGCGAACGCGAGGCAGCACGGCAGCGGCGAATGGCGGAGGGAAGCTGGTAAATGATGATGGCCGCGCGCATTTCGGAAGGCGCTATCCCGCGCGAATCGATGCTCGAACGCGCAATGGTCGACGCCGCGTGGTTCAGCGACAGCCACCGCGCCACGCCGATCGACCCGGGGCTAAGTGTGGTCGATCTGTTCGAAGCGGTGCTGGGGCATCATCCGCGCTGGATCAAGACGCTCCTGATGCTCCGCAATCGCGTCGCAGGTCTGGTGGGGCTTGCCATCGCTCCGGATGCGACGATCCGCAGCTTCGATCGCCGCAACGCATACGCAGTTGGCGATATGATCGGGCCGTGGCCAATCTTCGCGCTGACCGACACCGAACTGATCGCCGGGCGTGACAACAACCATCTCGATTTCAGGCTTTCGGTGCTCAAGCTGAACACACCTTCGCCCACAGTGGCGATTTCGACCATATGCAATGTCCATAACCGGTTTGGCAAAGTCTATCTGTTCTTCATCGTCCCATTCCATCGCTGGGGCATGAGACGGCTGATGCTGCGAGCCGTAGCAGCAGGGCGGCTATGACCGGCACACCATATATGATGGGCATCCCATGATCGGGTTCTAAAACGATCGGGCCGCGTGCGCCGACGAGCCTTAGGAGGAGTGTGAAGACGATTGACAGCGACGCTTGTGCGATATAAGTTGCTCTTTGAAACTTAATGGGGAGGCTATCGATGATACTCTATGGCGCACCGGTATCGCCGTTCGTCCGCAAAGTTCTGGCATTTGCCGCCGAAAAGGAAATTGCGCTCGAACTCGTCCCTGTCGGCCTTGGCGATCCCAATCCTGACTTCATTGCGGCGAGCCCGTTCCGCAAAATGCCCGCATTGCGCGACGGCGATTTCACAATCTCCGATTCGACCGCGATCGTGACCTATATCGAGGCCAAGCATCCCGCGCCCGCATTGCTTCCCGCCGACCCCGCGAACCGCGCGCGGGCGATCTGGTTCGATGAATTTTCCGATACGATCCTCGCGACGGCGGGGGGCAAGATCTTCTTCAATCGCGTCGTTTCGCCGAAGTTTCTCGGCAAGCCCGGCGATGAAGCGGCGGCAAAATCGGGCGAAGACGAACTGATTCCAATCTTTTCCTATCTCGAACACATCATTCCGCCATCGAACCATCTCGTAGGCGATACGCTGACACTCGCCGATATTGCCGTGGCCAGCCCGTTCGTAAACCTTGCTCATGCCGGTTATGCGCTCGATGCTGCCGCCTATCCCAAGCTCGCAACCTATGTGGCATCCATCCATGCACGGCCGAGTTTTGCCGACTGGATCCGGCGCGAACGCAAGATGCTCGGGCTGTAACGCAAGCGGAAGCGTCTTGATCTGCTTTGGCTTGACTTTGAAACATCGATAACACCACAAGACCATTCTAATGTTGGGGATGGTATGCGTATTCTGCTGGCTTCGGTTGCAATGTTGAGTTTGGCGGCGTGTGGCGGTGGAGGATCCTCGAGCGGCCCCGTCGCTCCTCCGCCAATCACACCCCCACCGGCTGCGCCGCCGCCGCCGCCGCCGCCGACCCCCACAGCGAGAACCTTTGCAACAGGAACCGGTCCGGCATTCTATATCTTCAACAGCGACGAAACATTCGCGCCCAACGATCCCAATTTTACAGGGGGTTATGGGACGCGTGATGGTTTTTATTTCCCCTCGTTCCGAAATGCCTATCGCGGGGCCGGTTTCGGCATTTTGATGGGTGATTTGTCGAACCGCGCAAAGATCGGGCAGATCATCGACGCCGAAACCGGCGTCTATCTCCAGCTTCGTGCACCGGCGCGCGCGACGATGGTTTCGCCTGTCACATCGTTGATGCTGACATCGACCGATCAGGCCAAGCTCAAAAGGCAGTTGGGCATTATCGGCAGCCTGTTCGGACTTCAGGCAAGTGACCCCGACCTGTTGACCTATGATGCCATCGCTGGCTTGGCAGATACCGACGCCAGCAGACGCGGCGATGCGGCCCGGCTGCTCGCCGCCAACGCGCGCGTGATGGGCATTGCCGCTGCAACAGCCGATATTGGCTTTCCTGCATTCTTCGTCCCCGATTTGACCGCAATCGGCACGGCATTGAATGCGGCACCCGACCGATTCCTGTTCAACAATGCCGATATGACCGCGCTGCTTGCCGGAACGCCCGCGCTATCGGCATTGCGACCCGATGTGCAGAGCGCGATCGCGCATCTTGTCAATGCCTATGCCGCCGCAATCCCAATCCAGATCAACGATGCCGATCTTGGCGCGCGATATCTGATGGGCATTCAGGGGTTTTTGATCCCCGAAATTATCAAACTGCGACAGGCCAACAGCGCAGCGGCGGCATCTGCTGCACTCGCTGTGTCATCGCCGCAGATCATTGCCGCTCTTCAGCGTTACAGCGAGCGGGTGCCGGTTACCGCCACGGGATTTTTCTTTCCCGGACCAGATCATTATACGATGGCCACAGGCGCGACACTGCGATTGACACCACCGACAATGGGCCAAACAGGCAATTATCCGACAGGCAATGATTTCCATGCCAATGCCCCAATGGGTGCGATTGGATATTTCACGAACAGCGGCACGACCATCACCGGCATTACGGTGCCATCGGCGAACGCGTCTCAGGTGTCGACGACGCTCGACGCAACTGGCCAGATCACGATCGTAGCTGCTGCGGGGTTTGCTGGTCTAACCTATTTCGATTACGCAGCCCGCCATCCTGAAGGCGAAACGCAAACTGCACGTGTGTATATCCGGGTCGGTTGACGGGTTGGCATCCGGCATCAAAGCCGCAGTGCACTGCCGTCCGGATCGGCTTCGAGATCGACGTCGAAGGTTTCAAGAAACCGGCTGACCATCATGTAAAAGCCGACTGTCATCGTGAGTTCGGACAGTGCCTTGACCGACAGCAGCTTGGAGAGCGGATCGAATGTCGCGTCGCTGGCGCGGACATTATGGACGACATCGTCGGTGAAGCGCATCACTTGTCGCTGACGTTCGTCGAACGCGGGCGCTTCTGCCCCGTCGCGGATCGCCGCGATCAGCGTGTCGCTCATCCCCAGCCGCCTGCAGATTGCATCATGCTGCTGC